>NZ_VMHF01000007.1:0-54144 GCF_007559355.1 Allobacillus sp. SKP2-8
ACTTTGGGGAGGTACTTCCTTTTTTGTGTTTTGAAACCCTTGCCCTGTAAGGGCTAAGATTTATGAAATTTATTCACGTTGTCAAACATTGCATAAAAAATATCATTAACAAATTTTATTTCCTTCTATCTAATTCATCAAGTTTCGGACGCATTAAATTCCGTTGTCTCTACTCACGCACCTAACCATCGATGAATAATATTGATGGAGGGGTGATGAGTAAAGTGAATAATTTTATTCATATTGAAACGGCAGATCAGTGGGTACGCATCCAAATGAAGCAACCAACAGTTTTTAATAATTTTCGATTTTACTTAGATGGTCAATATAAGGCATCGATTTTCAACGGTCAGGAGATTTATTTGGTTAACACTTCAGCCAGTGTTTTAACGATCGTTATGACAGAAAGTAGTTGGGAAGAACGAAAAGACGTTGTTTTCCATTATTGGTTAACAGCTCAGCGAGACGAACCAACTGAATATTTGTCAGGCGATATACTTGTCGCTAGCGATAATGTGAACGAGAAGTTGACTGGGTTTGTTGGTCATTCCGCGATTGTTATCAATCAAAATGAGTTGATCGAATCGCCTGGAGGTACACCGGCCATTGTGAAAGACACGATCGAGCAATTCAAGATGAAACACCCTGAGCATGCTCATTTTCGACCTGTGAGTAGCGAAATGGGTGAGAAAGCTGCAGACTATGCAATCAATTATGAAAAAGAGTACAAGAAAAACTTGGATGAGGGAAATCCATCTCCGAAGTACTCTTATTTATCTACCCAGGATCTGACCGACCCGTGGGAATATATTTATTGTTCGAAACTAGTTTGGTTGGCTTATTATTATGGTGCAGATTACGAGATCGAAAATGACTTTCTATGGATGTCCCCGGAAGACCTATACACACAATTATCCAAAAACGAAGACTTTGAGAAACTAAACGAAAATGAGAATATGAATTTTTTAATTAATACGTAAAAAAACAAAAAGACTAATCAGACTGACCGAGAGTTTCCAGAGAGTCTGAATTCATTATGTAACTGTTTATCTAACTGCTTATGAATCAATTATTCTCGAACTACCATCGACCATATGCGACTCACTTTCTCAATATTTTCATGTATATCCCAAAATTCACTCTATTAAAATTGTAGAATTTTCTGTATAATAGAACTACAGCTAAGATTGACAACAATAGAGAGGGGACGAGAAGTGTTCAAAACAAAAAGAAGAAAACGTTGGTTTATTAGTGGGTTGGTCGTTTTCACCCTACTCGTCACAGCTAGTATCGTGGCAAGTAATTTTTTCTATAACCTAGCGATTAAACGAGAGGTGAAAACATACTTGCAAGACAACGAGGATTTAGTCGTATCTGCAGAAACAATGGATGTATTTCTGACGGGGTCTTGGAGGAGTTGGTTTAGCCAGTCGGATTTTAAGCCAATGGAAATCGAATCATTTGATGGGCTATCACTTCGAGGCTATTATTTGGAAGCGGAAGAGCCGACAAATAAGACAGTCGTTTTTGCACACGGGTACTTAGGTAAAGCGAGAGATATGGCGCTTTACGGACAATATTATTATGAAGACTTAGGATACAATATCTTTACAGCAGATTTGCGAGGACATGGTGAAAGTGAAGGCGAATACATAGGGTTCGGTTGGCATGATCGGCTTGATTACTTGGATTGGATCGATGAGATTATTGCCATGCAAGGACCGGACACGGAAATTATATTGCACGGCTTATCAATGGGTGGGTCAACCGTATTAATGACAAGCGGTGAAGAACTGCCATCCAATGTCAAAGCAATCGTTGCTGATAGTCCATTTTCTAGTACATACGATTTATTCGATTATCAAATGGAGCAAATGTTCAATCTACCAGACTTTCCGTTATTGCCAATTACAAGTAAGATTACGGAAATGCGGGCTAATTACTCTTTATATGATGCATCAGCTTTAAATCAAGTAGAACATGCAGAGCTACCGATTTTATATTTACATGGTGGCAAAGATACCTTCGTACCGACATCGATGGCTCAAGAACTTTATGAAAATACTCATAGTGAAACGGAAATTCACATTTTTGACGAAGCGAGTCATGGAGAGGCAATCGTTATGTATGAAGAAGAATACTTAGATACACTATATACGTTTATTGAAAAACATATGGATTAATCATTGAAGTCAGGAATGGAATGTTCCTGGCTTCTTTGGTTGCTTGAACCGTTAGAAACATGAAATCCTCGATGATGTTTAGATTGAAGTAAGTAAAGGCAATATAATAGAGGAAACAAAAGAATTTTATATAATGGGGTGTTGTTTTGAGTGAACATCAGTTTCATGCCGATCACGCACATTTTTTAATGAGTGAGGAACGAAGAAAAGCATTACCACCTGAAAAAGTGCTTTCGGATCTTGATTTACAAGAGAAAGATAAAGTGGCCGACCTAGGATGTGGAAATGGGTTTTTCACCATTCCAATTGCCAAGCAAACAGCCGAGATGGTTACAGCAGTAGATGCACAGCAGGCGATGTTGGATCAACTGCGTGTAAATGTTGAAGCGGAAAATTTATCAAACGTTCGTTATTTACTTAGCCGGTTGGAAAAAATCGAACAACCAGATGAATCGGTCAATAAAGTTCTTGCGGCTTTTGTGTTACATGAGGTTGATGATTTAGATCAAACATTATCAGAGATTAAAAGGATTTTAAAACCAGGCGGAAAAACTCTATTGTTGGACTGGAAAGCAAAAGAGACCGAATCTGGTCCACCGCTTCACATTCGTATTCCTGAAAGTGATTTAATGAAAAAAGTCGAAGAGATTGGTTTTGATTCGAAGGAAGTTTCAGTTAGTGAAAATCATTATGGCGTACTGGCTGAATTGCCAGCCGATGAATAAGCAGAAAAGCAGCTTACCCGTTTATCAATCGTGTAAGCTGCTTTTTATGTGAAGCCGTTGAAAAATTGCTGGAACCCGTCGATAAATCGTGCAAAGCCGCCGAAAAACTGCGTGAACCCGCCGATAAATCGTGCAAAGCCGCCGAAAAACTGCGTGAACCCGTTGATAAATCATGCAAAGCCGCTGAAAAATAACGTCAACCCGTCGATTAACTACCTCCAGCCGCTCAATCGATCACGACGGTAGAAGACTAGTCTTCTGATTTACTCGTTTGAGTGACTTCTCTTCTTCGTGCGTACTTTCCACCAAATGAACCCTCCAGCAATCAGGAGTGGAATTAAAATAGGTGAAAGTCCAACTAAAAAGACTACGAATCCTGAACCGATTGTAATGAGGAAATTAACTGTATTCATAAATAAACTTTGAGCTTTTTCTCCGGTATTTAAGTCGTCCCTACCTTGTAATTCGGAAACTTTCACTTGGTTTTCTTGAATATTAATCGTGATCGTTGAGAATGCAACTTGATTGTCCAGATAATCCATGCGTCCTTTAATTCGTTCAATGTCTTCTTGAACAGCAGATAAATCGTTGGATATTTTCAATAAATCTTCTGTCTTTTTTGCTTGGTCCATAAATGTGAGCAATCTTTCTTCCACAGCCTCTTTTGAGCGAAGCCTTGATTCTAAGTCAACGTACTCCTCACTTACGTCCTGACCATTCGAAACTTTTTCCATCACTTTAGCCGAGTTCTCTTCTGTGAATTGCATCATTTCTTCATAATGCTCTTGCGGTATACGTAGTTGGATTCGCCCATGTCGGCGTTCGCCTTCTCCTGATACGTATTCTTCAGAACTGACGACATACCCGCCGAGCTTGGCAACTTTCGTTCGGATCGTCTCATTCATCGTTGTCAGATCATCAACTTCTACTTGTATGTGACCTGTATAAATAATCATTTGTACATCAGGAAGCTGATTTTTTACAACTTGCTCGTCTTCTTGCGCAATTTCTTGCTCGTGACTTTCTTCTGCTTCGCCCTCAAAACCGAGAGCTTTTTCTTCGGTAGCTTCATCGTTTGCCATTTTGTAACTTGCATCTTCTGCCATATCGGTATCTGCGTCGTTTAAAGCTGAAGGTGAATCACTTGAACAAGCAGTGATAAATACAGCAAATCCAATCAGAAATAATTTTAAAGAATATCTTATCAAATGAATGACCCCCATCGTCTCATTTGCAATATTAGACGTAGCTTAGGTGGAAATGTTACAACTAAATGGTTGAGGATTATTGACAAAGGGAATTCAACGAACAAAAGGGATTGGAAGGGTGCCAGATGAAAAAGAGACATGTTGTACAAATAATTCTCGTACTCCTATTTATATTATTTATATATTCATTCAATCAACGTTTATTAACAATATCACCGGAAACCATTCGGACATTTATCTATCAAGCCGGTTGGTTAGCTCCGTTGTTTTATATTGTCTTATATGCAGTTAGACCGTTCGTCCTCTTTCCAGCATCTATTTTTTCGATAGCTGGCGGACTTGCGTTTGGTGCGCTCTTTGGCTTTATTTTTGCATTAATCGGCTCGGTTGCCGGTGCTTTTACAGCTTTTATCGTCGCAAGGAGGTTTGGGCAACGGGCCATTAATGCCAAACTGAAGGGAAAGTTAGAAGATTTAAGCAACCGGTTTGAAGAGAAGGGGTTTATGTATATACTGGTTCTCCGGTTAATGCCAATCGTCAACTTTGATTTGATCAGCTACTCAGCAGGGATTTCAAAAGTTCGATTAACTGATTTCTTGAAAGCTACGACAATAGGGATTATTCCTGGAACGATTGTCTATAACTTATTGGGTTCAAGTATTGTCAGCGGCAGTCCGGTCAAAATGGCCTCGGTCGCTATTTTGTATTTCTTAATCGTTATTATTCCGTTATTATGGAGACGGACAATCATGGAAAAAGTAGAAAAACGTAGTGAATCGAAAACAGGATAATGGAGGAAATATGGATGCAACAATTACGACAACATTTACAGCGAATCAATCAAAAGAGCTATAAAGCTTATAAAGATATTGCCAACACTTATACTTTTCCTGAGTTTCAACTCGCTATTGATTACGTACAGGGTGATCCTTTTGCGGCACCATCGAAAATTCGGTTGATTTTCTCAAAAGAACAGTTAGGCATTGAAAGTAGCTGGTTTGAGACGAAACGAAGAAAAATTTATGTGGAAGATGTTATGAATCGTTCCGTGAATCGTGCTATTAAGCAGTCGAAAATAGCGGTACGTGGAAGCGGGAAAAGCGGAAAAGTTGAAATCGACGCTCCTGATCAAGTGATTTTGGAACGAGCGGCCGTCCAACTGACACCAAATCAGGGGACAATTTGTCTATCCATTGGATTACCAGCAAATGGGCGACGAATCAACGGGAAGGAAGCAGAAAAATTATTTTTCGATGCATTGACGAAGATCGCGAAACAGTCCGTACTTTCATTGGATAAGAAAAAAGTGATTGAAGCGATCCATCTGGCTGATCAACATGATGCTTTGCGGCAAAAAATGCATGAAGAAGGTTGGATTGCTTTTGTTGCGAACGGTTCCATTCTTCCGAGAAAGAGCGGTGTTAGTACGAAGCCGATGAATAATGCCATCCCTTTTCAAAGCCCGACAGAAAATGAGGTCTCCGTTCAACTTCCACATCGGAGTAAACCCATCAAAGGCATGGCAATTAAAAAAGGGATTACGTTAATCGTCGGTGGTGGTTTCCATGGAAAAAGTACGTTATTACAAGCACTTGAAGAAGGTGTCTATGAACATATTGCTGGTGACGGACGAGAGTTTGTTTTAACCGATCCAACAGCGACAAAAATCCGCGCAGAAGACGGGCGAAGCATTACAGGCGTGGATATTTCACCATTTATCAATGACCTGCCAAACGGTTCATCAACTGCAAATTTTTCGACAGAAAATGCGAGTGGAAGTACGTCACAAGCAGCTAACGTTGTAGAAGCATTGGAAGCGGGAGCGAATACACTTCTAATTGACGAAGATACAACCGCAACGAATTTTATGATTCGAGATCAACGCATGCAGCAATTAGTCGCAAAAGAAAAGGAGCCGATCACACCATTTGTCCATCGAGTGAAATCTTTATTTGATGAGAAAGGCATTTCAACGATTCTAGTCATGGGAGGATCCGGAGATTATTTCCAAGTTGCGGATGAGGTCATTATGATGGATCAATATTATCCGAAGAATGTGACGAAAAAAGCGAAGGAAATAGCTGGAGAGCCTTTAGGTAGTACCAAACCATTGGAATTCCAACAAAATCGCGTACCAAACTTAGGTGGACTGCAATCAATGCTCGGTCATAAACCAAAAGTCCAAGCAAAGGGTAAGGATACCATTTTATTCGGGAAAAATCCGATTGACCTCAGTTTAATTGAACAAATTGTCGATGTTTCCCAAACCAGAATGATTGCAAATGTGTTAAAATATATGGCGTTAAAGAAAACAAATGAACAGAAATCCATCCCCGAGTGGCTGGATTGGATTGAACATCAAATAGATGAAAAAGGTTTAAGTTTCACCCAAAAGAATACAAATGAGCATCCGGGTGAGCTAGCTCGTCCACGACGGATGGAACTAGCTAGTGCGCTTAACCGGCTTCGTGAGTTAACCATGTGAAAAGCGAATAAATTCAAATGATAATAGAAAGGAGGAGTGGTCATGGACTTTAATCAATTGAAACAAGAATTACTAGAATACGGGGCTGAAGTAAACATCCAAAAGATCGGATTTGCTTCTGCGGATACTTTCGATACGTTGAAGCAACGATTATTAGTTCAACAATCGCTCGGTTATCAGTCAGGATTTGAAAAGGGTTCGATTGAAGAGCGGACCACTCCTACCAAGCTGTTACCAAAAGCACAGTCGATTATATCGATTGCGATTGCTTATCCTTCAAGAATGAAAGATGCGCCGAAAAGCCGTAAAGGAGATCGACGCGGCTTTTTTGCCAGAGCTTCTTGGGGTAAAGATTATCATGATGTTTTGCGAGAAAAATTACGTTTATTGGAAGAATTTTTACATCAGAAGGTCGAAGGTGTCGCGACAAAAGCGATGGTTGACACCGGTGAATTGCATGATCGTGCAGTTGCTGAACGTGCGGGCGTTGGATTTGTCGGGAAAAACTGTGCTTTAATAACTGAAGAATACGGTTCCTATGTTTACTTAGGCGAACTCATTACCAACATCCCATTTGAGCCAGATCAACCCGTAGAGGATGGGTGCGGTGATTGCAATATTTGTGTCGATGCTTGCCCGACTGGAGCTTTAGTTGAGGGAGGTCAATTGAACGCCTCTCGCTGTATCGCGTTTCAAACATTGACGAAAAGCTTTCTACCTGATGAATTCCGTTCAAAACTAGGCAATCGTCTCTATGGCTGTGATACATGTCAGCTAGTTTGTCCGAAAAATAAAGGAATGGATTTTCATTTGCATGAAGAACTGGAACCAGACCCTGAACTGGTGAAACCGCGTTTGATACCACTGTTGACAATATCGAATCGAGAATTCAGAGAAAAATTCGGCTACATGGCCGGCTCTTGGCGTGGTAAAAAACCTTTACAGCGGAACGCCATTATTGCCTTAGCGCATTACCGCGACGAAACAGCAGTTGATACGTTGAATGACTTAATGCACAAAGATCCACGACCAGTCATTCGAGGAACTGCTGCATGGGCAATTGGTAAAATTGGAACAATGGAAGCAAAAGAGCTGATTGAAGCAGCGATGAAAAAAGAGACAGATGAAGATGTTTTGGAAGAAATGAACAAAGGCATAGCATTAACAAAACAAGAACGTGCGATATAATAAAAGAGACTGCGCCAGAAGAAGGAACGAGTCGCCACATTTGTCGGGCGGCTCGATACGTTTATCGAGCGGTTGGCGGCATTTGTCGAGCGGTTCGCCGGCGTTTGTTGAGCGGTTCGCCGGCGTTTGTTGAGCGGTTCGCGTCGATTATCGAGCGGTTGGCGGCGTTTATTGAGCGGTTGGCAGCGTTTATTGAGCGGTTGGCAGTGTTTATCGAGCGGTTCGTGGCGTTTATCGAGCGGTTGGCGTCGTTTGTCGAGCGGTTGGCAGCGTTTATCGAGCGGTTCACGTCGTTTATCGAGCGGTTCGCCTTGTTTATCGGGCGGCTCCACACGTTCACCGGGCGTCACGCCATGCTCGATGGCTGATCTCCTGCTAATTCTTTGACGTACGTGGAGATTACAACGAAAGGCCATTCAAATCGAAAGCGACAAGATCAAAGACAGTTTAGTAAAAAATCCGAACGGCGATTCATAAATATGCGAATCGGTTCGGATTTTTCATTAGCGAAGTGTTTTTCCGAAGTGGTAGTCGAGATTTCGGCTATGCTGATTGTATGTATGCGTAAATCCCAGCCTCTTAATTTTTATTTTGAAGTGGCGACTATACGGAAGGGGGATGAAAATGTCAGCTAATTCCTTGGTCATTCGAGAAATTGATTCGCCAATTGGCAAACTTGTATTAGGTGGACAGGAAAACACGCTATATTTTATTGAACACGGCTCTTTAGAGGAAAAAATGGACTGGATTGATCAATGGAAAAATAGAAATCTACCAAAAGTCCCTTTGCATACAGATGATCAAGCGTTCCAGCAGACGATCGAAGAACTTAACCAATACTTTTTCCATCAAAATAAATCCTTTACGACACCAACGATATTATTTGGCACTCCTTTTCAACAAAAGGTGTGGAAGGCACTTTGTTCCATTCCTTATGGTGAAACCGCGACGTATAAAGAAATTGCACAAAAGATCGACAACCCAAAAGCGGTCCGAGCAGTTGGTGGTGCGATTAATAAAAATCCATTATCGATTATCGTTCCATGTCATCGGGTGATTGGTGCGAATAAGAAATTAACAGGATATCGTGGAGGATTGGACCGTAAAGAGAAACTTCTAGCAATTGAGAATGTGGATGTACAATAAAAGTTGTGTTGGGCGCTTTGAACAAAAATAATTACCACTGATAATTACAACATAAATTATGATATAATATTTCCGTTCAACTAAGCTTAAGAGGTGTATATATTATGGGGTTACATATTGTTTTATATCAACCAGAGATTCCAGCGAATACAGGAAATATTGCTCGGACGGTGCTTGCAACAGGGACGGAGTTGCATTTGATTCGTCCACTTGGATTTTCAACTGAAGATAAAATGCTGAAGCGGGCTGGATTGGATTATTGGCATGACGTAAATATTCACTACTATGATTCGATTGAAGAATTATACGAAACTTTCCCGACAGGCAGTTATTATTATATAGAAAACTTTGGCACCAAACATTATACTGATTATGATTTCAGTGATCGGGAAGAAGAGATATTCTTCGTATTCGGAAGGGAAACGGACGGAATTCCGACAACATTGCTCGAAGGAAAAGAAGATCGCTGTTTGCGGATTCATATGAATGACAAGGTGCGGTCACTTAATTTGTCAAATACGGCAGCAATTATCGTATATGAAGCACTCCGCCAACAAGGTTTTCCGAATTTAACGTAAGGCAAATAAAAACACCAGCCATCGAATCAATTTTGATGGCTGGTGTATTTTTTCATAATGGAAATTAGCGTTTTGCTTCATAACCTGATGCGAAGATTGAAACAAGAAATGTAATACATACGCCAATAATTAGTGCGAGTTTCATGTAGCTTCCACCTCTTCTTTAAGCATACTTTATGATTTGATTATAGCTGAATTTTATTCGATTGTGAACTATAACCCAAAGAAAAGTCAAATAAAGTTCGTAAAATTCTTTACGGTATTCATGAAAACAATCCATTCGCATGGAATAAAGTATAAAAGAGTCTTTATTGAAGGAGGCTTACCATGACAACAAATTCGCTTACATTAGAAACATATGTTGAAGAAATATTGCAAGGAAACATTATTCCACGGACGAGTCATGAACGACTTTATTTGGCGATTCAGGATGCGATAAAAAAGGATAAACATCGACACCTCTTTGGTATGAATGAATTGTTGCAACAGTTAATCGATCGTTATTTCCGTCCTGCAGCAAAAGGTTATGATGTCCGTAAAAGGATGCTCGTGCTGGTCGGCCCGCCTGGAAGTGGGAAATCAACGTTAGTCCAATTTCTCAAAAAAGCATTGAGTGACTTTTCGACCACAGACCAAGGAGCAGTTTATCGAATTTTGGGTTGTCCACTCAATGAAAATCCACTTCATGCACTGCCAATACCTATTCGAAATACAATTAAACGTGTTACTGGCTACGAAGTTCGTGGTGAGCTCTCACCATTAAATTTACATAAACTTACCGTCGAATGGGAGGGTGACTGGCGAAAAATTCCTGTCGAACGAATGACAATTTCAGAAAATGAACGGAGAGGAATTGGAACTTTCCTACCAGGCGATCCACAAGTACAAGAAATTTCTGACTTAATGGGAGAGGTGGATTTTTCGACAATTACAACTTATGGATCGCAATCCCACCCATACGCTTACCGATATGACGGAGAACTTCAAGTAGGAAATCAGGGCATTTTGGAATTGCAAGAACTGTTTAAGCTATCGCCAAAATTGCTCTATCCATTGCTATCTGTCACAGAAGAACAGCAATATAAAATTTCCCGCCAAGCAATGATTCATAGTGACTTAATCATTATTGGTCATAGTAATCCTGAAGAATTTCAACAAATTATGACGTCTCCAGAAAATAAGCCTTTGACGAGCCGAATGATTCTCCAACGCGTTCCTTATAATTTAGATCTCGGTGAAGAGGTGAGATTATATGAAACAAAATTAACGGAAAAAGACTTATCACGTATTCAACCATTTGCTTTAGAATCACTTGCTGCTACCGTTATTTATTCCAGAATGCATTCGAGCCGGCAAGAGATTACGAAGCTTGAAAAAATTTCGCTTTATCAACATAAGCTACCTCCTTATGAATCGTTGAAACAAGAATTCACTGAAGAAGGTATGGAAGGGTTAGATTCTAGGATTATCTTTCATATCCTTTCAATTGTAATGACGAGTCGGAAAGGGATCGTGACTGCTGAACAGTTACTCGACTTACTCTCACACGAAGTGAATACTGATCTAAGACTGCATGCGACAGAAAAAGAAAAATTTCAAACAGCAATCAAGCAAGGGAAACGATATTTCTACATGCAACTTGAACGCTTTCTTTTAAGGAAGTTCGCTGAGCAGGAGGAAGAATTCGTAGAAAGGATTACACAAGATTACCTCAATCGAGATAATAGAAACGATGACGAATTTCTAACCGTTATTCATGAAAACTTCGTTCGACAAAATGTGACGGTTCAGCTCAAAGATTTACCGGAAAAAGTGAGAGAATACGTCTGTCGGAAGAGTATAAAACTATGGGTGTATAAATATGGTAACTTAAGTGATTGGTATGAACGGAAATTATTGCCGAAACTTTCAAAAAAAGAACTTCAATTTCAAACTAATTTGGAAAAAATTATCAAAAATTATACGCACAGTTAATTTAATTTTCTGAACATTGAAAGGCTGAGTCAAAAGTAGTGAAATTTCGACTCAAATCCTTCACTCTTAAGCAGTTATCATATATACTAGTTGGAGGATAAAGCCGTTTTCCACTCGGACTTCCAGTTAGTTTGTAAATCCTAATCTACGGGTAAACGTGTAATGGATATTCGAGCGGATAAACGACATGAAAATCATTAAGGACAATTGGATGAACAGTCCAAAATTGATGGGGGTAGTAATCGTGGCTATGGATGGGTCTAGCAATCGTATTTGGGAAGCTTTTCACGGTCCCAATATGGGCTATGTTGAAGAGCAATATGAACTGTTTTTAGACGACCCGGATGCAGTAGATGAATCACTGCGTCATATTTTTGAACAATACGGGGCACCGGAATGGATGGATGCCGATGATGGTGGCCAAGTAGCACCGCAGTCAGGAGGCGCCACTTCATTTACTGACTTGAAAAAGTTGACAAGTGCAATGAAGTTAGTTGAGGCCATCCGTCGACATGGTCATCTTGGTGCAGATATTTATCCAGTCGGCGGTCATGATCAATCGCATGATTCGCTAATCGACCTTGAGAGTTATAATTTAACAAACGAAGACTTGAAAAAGATCGATGTGAAGTTGCTAGCAGGTCATGAACACAAAGGAATTAATAATGGTTACGAATATATCGAGCATTTGAAAGAAAAGTATTTAGGAAAAACCTCCTATGAATTCAACCATATTCCAGATGATGAAGAGCGCGAATGGCTTTATCAGCAGGTTGAAACAGGAACTTTTGAAATTGACTTTTCAGATGAAGATAAAAAAGATTTACTAAAACGACTAGGTGAAGTAGAGGGATTTGAGGCATTCTTACAGAAAACGTTTGTTGCTCAAAAACGTTTCTCGATTGAAGGCCTTGATGTTATGGTTCCGATGCTCGACCACCTTGTTAAAAATAGTAACAAAGACTCCGTTGAACACATCATGATGGGCATGGCTCACCGTGGTCGTTTAAACGTCTTGGCTCATATTCTTGGAAAACCGTATGACAGGATTTTTTCTGAATTTGCTCATTCTCCAAATAAGGAATTAGTACCTTCAGAAGGTTCAACAGGGATTAATTATGGTTGGACAGGAGACGTTAAATACCACTTTGGTGGAAACTTTAAGCAAGATGAATCAAAAACGAAAATCACATTAGGACACAACCCTTCTCACTTGGAATTCATTAATCCGATTGTTGAAGGATATACACGTGCCGTACAAGATGAGCGGTCAAATAAAGGCGAAGCGAAACCAGACTTCAATAAATCATTCTCTGTACAAATCCACGGAGATGCAGCCTTTATCGGTGAAGGTGTTGTCGCAGAAACCCTTAACCTTGCGCAACTACACGGTTATAAAACGGGTGGAGCCGTCCATATTATCGCCAACAACCTTGTCGGTTTTACAACCGATAAAGTAGAAGGTCGTTCAACAAAATATGCATCTGACTTGGCGAAAGGCTTTGAAATGCCTGTTCTACACGTTAACGCAGATGATCCGGTCGCTTGTATTCGTGCGGTTGAATTTGCTTATCAATACCGTAAAGAGTTCCAAAAAGACGTCGTTATCGATTTAGTCGGTTACAGACGTTATGGTCATAACGAAATGGATGAACCTCGTGGTACTCAGCCATTGTTATACCAGGAAATCGATGCGCATGATACAGCGTATGAAGTTTATGCGAAACGTCTAGTAGAAGAAAAAGTACTTTCCGAAGAAGAGCAAATGAAATATAAAGAGGATGCCATTCAAAAACTTCGGGATATTTATAATGGCATGAAAGAGCATGAAATCCATGAAACTTATGTGCCAGCCTTACCTGAAGGAGTTGCAGATGAGCTCGATTCGATTGAAACAAAAGTGAATAAGGATGTCCTAAACCAAGTAAATGAAGATATGTTAAAACGTCCGGAAGGTTTTACTGGCTTCAAAAAACTTGAAAAAATTCTTAGACGTCGTGAGAATGCATTAGAAGAAGGGCAAAAAGTCGATTGGGCACTTGGTGAAGCGCTTGCTTTTGGAACAATCTTGAAAGACGGTACACCAATCCGAATGACCGGTCAAGATTCCGAGCGTGGAACATTTGCGCACCGCCATCTCGTTTTGCATGATGTTGAAACAAATGAAAAATATAGTCCAATGCATGGAATTGAAGGAGCAGATGCATCCTTTAGTTTATACAACAGCCCACTATCTGAAGTCGCAGTACTAGGCTTTGAGTATGGGTATAGTGTGCAAACTGATGATACACTTGTATTATGGGAAGCACAGTATGGAGACTTTTCGAACGTCGCACAAGTGATTTACGACCAATTTATTTCATCTGGCCGTGCCAAATGGGGACAAATTGCGAGTCTTGTCATGCTTCTTCCACATGGTTATGAAGGTCAAGGACCGGAACACTCTAGTGCCCGCTTGGAGCGTTATTTACAACTATCAGCAGAAAACAATTGGACGGTAGCCAATGTAACAACTGCGGGTCAATATTTCCACTTGCTAAGAAGACAAGCGGCAATTGTCGGAAAAGAAAATGCCCGTCCACTGATCTTGATGACACCGAAAAGTCTTATTCGTAATCAACGCGTTGCCGTTGAAGCGAATGAACTGAGTGAGGGTAAATTCCAGCCAGTATTAGAGCATAAACAAACGGGAGGCAATCCAGAATCCGTAAAACGATTAGTCATCGGAAGCGGAAAAGTCATGGTTGACCTTGAAGAAGCTTTAGAAGACATGGACAATACTGAAAGCTTGCACTGTGTCAGATTAGAACAAATTTATCCATTCCCAGAAGACCGACTTAAAGATCTTTTGAAGAAATATAAAAATGTAGAAGATATTGTTTGGGTTCAAGAAGAACCGAAAAACATGGGAAGCTGGGAATTCGTCAACGACAGAATTCGTGACATTATGAAGAAAAAGCAGAATCTCCTCTATGTAGGAAGACCTGATCGCTCTTCACCTGCAGTTGGTGATCCAAACATTCACAAAGCAGAACAGAGTCAAATCATTGAAGAAGCACTAAAGCTTGACTAAAAGGAGGAAATTGACGTGAAGGAAATCGTTGTACCAGAATTAGCCGAATCCATTACTGAAGGTACAGTAGCCGAGTGGTTAGTCCAAAAAGGTGAAAAAGTAGAAAAAGGAGACGCCATCCTTGAATTAGAAACAGACAAAGTAAACGTTGAAGTTAACTCAGACTTCACTGGCGTCTTAGCAGAAGTTCTTGTTGAAGAGGGTGACGACGTTGAAGTAGGTGACGTCATCGCTAAAGTTGATGAGAACGGAGAAGCTGGAGGTAGTTCATCTGAATCCAGTGAACAACCAGCAGAGAAGGAAGAAAAGAAAGAAGAAACACCTGCTGAAAAGCCAGCTGAAGAAAAGAAAGAAGAGCCTGCGAAAGAAGAAAAAGAGCAAGCAGACTCAACTGACCAGCCGGTTGCATCTCCAGCAACACGTAAGCGTGCGCGTGAACTTGGAATCGACTTAAATGACATTAAGCCAAAAGATCCAGTAGGCCGTATTTCTAAAGAAGATGTTGAAGCAGCTGCAAGCCAAAAAGCAGAAGGCAGCAAAGCGAAGTCTTCGAAAAAAGAAGAAAGCAGCGAAAGAACAGAATTCGAAAAACCGGTTGAGCGTGAGAAGTTATCTCGTCGTCGTCAAACGATTGCCAAGCGCTTAGTAGAAGTTCAACAAGAATCTGCGATGTTGACAACGTTTAATGAAGTCGACATGACGAATATTATGAAGCTCCGCAGCGAACGTAAAGATGAGTTCTTGGACAAACATGGCGTTAAGTTAGGTTTCATGTCATTCTTTACCAAAGCAGTTGTCGGTGCGTTAAAAGAATTCCCATTAGTGAATTCTGAAATCCAAGGCAAAGAAGTAGTGAAGAAGAAGTTTTATGATATTGGTATGGCTGTATCAACAGAAGAAGGACTTGTCGTTCCTGTTGTTAGAGATGCCGATCGTCTAAGCTTCGCTGGAATTGAAAAAGAAGTTGGCGACTTGGCGAAAAAAGCTCGTGATGGCAAACTGACATTAGATGATCTAAGTGGAGGTACATTTACAATTACAAACGGTGGTATCTTTGGATCCTTGTTATCTACGCCAATTTTGAATTCGCCTCAAGTTGGTATTTTAGGAATGCACACTATCCAAAAACGCCCTGTCGTTATGCCGGATGATTCAATTGAAGTTCGTCCAATGATGTATTTGGCACTTTCTTATGATCACAGAATCATTGACGGTAGAGAGGCCGTTCAATTCTTGGTTCGTGTCAAAGAAATGATTGAAGATCCATATAATCTACTATTAGAAGGATAATAGCTGAACAAAAAAGACTGACATGCACTTGTACAAAGTGCATGTCAGTTTTTTATTTATCGAGTAATCAATCAAAAAGAAGTTCCTCTGGTAAGGTAAGCGTTTCCACAAAAGAAAATCTTAAAAATAATTAGAAAAAATAAAAAACTAGTTTCGTATTTTTAGTTCTTCGTGATATAATAAATTAACTTGTAATAACAACTTAATATTTTGATGATTTACATATTTAGAAAAACGTTTAATTTAAATTTTAAAAAAACTCTTGAAATTATAACTAAATATGTATAATATATTTATTAACCAATTTGATTTATTTATACATATTTACTACGGTTACATTTTTTAGTGTTTTTTAAGGTATGAATTCTGAATTATTTTAAAACAACAGAGGTGCTTTCAATGAGCGAACATACAAATGAAATTAAAGGTCCACTTCTCGAGGTTAAAAACCTGGAAACGGCTTTTCCGATTGATGGTGAATACTATAATGCAGTAGATGGTGTTTCTTTTACTGTTGATCGCGGCAAGATTGTCGGTGTCGTCGGAGAGTCTGGTTGCGGTAAAAGTGTGATGTCCCTTTCAATCATGCACTTGCTACCTAAGGGGATCGGTAAAATTAAAGGTGGGCAAATCCTTCTAGATGGTAAGGAAATTACTCACTATGACGATAAAGAAATGAATAAAATTCGCGGAAAAGATATCTCAATGATCTTTCAGGAACCAATGACTGCATTAAATCCGGTTTTTACAATTGGTTTCCAACTCGAAGAAGTTTTGTTCAATCACTTTAAAATTTCAAAGAAAGAGGCCCGGCAAAAATCTGTTTCGTTACTTCGTAGTGTTGGGATCTCAAGACCGGATGATGTTGTTGAAGAATATCCACACCAATTATCAGGTGGGATGAGACAACGGGTCATGATCGCCATGGCAATTGCTTGTCAGCCACAATTATTAATCGCTGACGAGCCAACAACGGCACTTGATGTAACGGTTCAAGCACAGATTCTCGATCTTTTAAAAGAGGTTCAATCCATCAATGACATGGCAATAGTACTGATCACACATGATTTAGGTGTAGTCGCTGAGATGTGTGATGATGTCATCGTCATGTATGCTGGTGAGATTGTTGAAAAAACTTCCGTAGAAGAGTTGTTTGAAAATCCTAAACATCCGTATACAGAGAAATTGATTGATTCGATTCCGAAAATGGGTGTGAAACAAGACCGACTCGGTTCCATCTCAGGAATCGTCCCATCGTTGAAAAATATGCCGCGAGTAGGATGTAAATTCGCAGATCGTTGTCCAAAAGCAATGCCAGAGTGCACAACGATCACACCATTACTAGGCACGGTAAAGGAAAATCATGAAGTAGCTTGTATCTTATATGATGAAAGTCGACCAAAAGAAAGGGCGAATGCGTAATGGCGACAACTGAGACATTCAAAAATGCAGAAGTCAAAAAAGAACAACGTAACGCAAAAGAGAATATTCTAGAGGTCAAAAATCTAAAAACCTATTATCCAATCAAAGGTGGATTTTTCAGAAGGACGGTTGGTAACGTGAAAGCCGTCGATGATATTAGCTTCAACATTAAAAAGGGAGAAACGTTTGGGCTTGTTGGTGAATCAGGTTGTGGAAAATCAACAGCGGGCCGGACCCTCCTACGCTTGTTGAAACCAACCGAAGGAGAAATCATATTTGATGGAGAAAACATTACCAATCTAGTTGGAAATAAACTTCGTAAACGAAGACAAGATTTCCAAATGGTTTTCCAAGATCCCTACGCATCGTTGAATCCAATGCAAAACGTAGGTGAAATCGTTGCTGAACCGATACGAAACTATTATAAAGGTAAAAACAAGAAGGAAATTGAAAAAGAGGTCAGAGACTTATTGAATCGAGTCGGACTTCCTCAAGATGCTTACGACAAATATGCACATGAGTTTTCAGGAGGGCAAAGGCAAAGAATCGGGATTGCCCGCGCACTTGCTTTGAATCCAAAATTCATTATCGCTGATGAACCTGTTTCGGCTTTAGATGTTTCGGTCCAATCACAAGTGTTGAATCTCTTAATGGACCTTCAAGATGAATTTGATCTTACATACTTGTTTATCGCGCACGATTTAAGTGTTGTAAAGCATATGAGTGATCGAATCGGCGTTATGTATCTTGGTAACTTGGTGGAATTAGCGGATAATGAATCGATTTACAGTGAACCACTTCATCCTTATACGCAAGCGTTAATATCTGCGATTCCTCATCCTAATCCAAAGATGAAAAAGGAAAGGATTGTGTTGGAAGGCGATGTGCCAAGCCCTTCTAACCCACCATCTGGTTGTCCGTTCCATACGCGTTGCCCGATGGCAAAAGAGGAATGTTCACAAATCAGACCGACTTTAAAGGAGGTGAAGCCAGGTCATCACGTAGCTTGCATCCTTTATGATGAAGAAGTCAATTAATATTCAAAACACAGGGGGAAAGAAAATGAAGAAATCTTATTGGCTAGTTGCCATGATGCTTGTTCTTGCAATGTTCCTAGCTGCTTGTGGCGGGGATGATAGCGAAGAGCAAAGTGGAGAAGAAGAAGGAACAGAGGAAGAGTCTTCAGAAGAATCTTCAGAAGAAGGTACAGAAGAAGAATCCTCAGAAGAAAGCTCAGAAGAAAGCTCAGAAGAAGCTTCAGCTGACGGTGAACCAGTTGATGGAGGAACATTGATTTATGCAATTGACTCAGAACCATCTGGTCCACTTGATATCAACTTCTATAGATCAGCTACTGAAGAAGAGATTAACCAGTTTGTTCAAGAAGGATTCATTGAATATGATGAAGAATTCAATCCAATTCCTCATTTAGCGGAATGGGAAACAGAAGATCAAAAAACATATAACTTCACGATTAAAGAAGGCGTGAAATGGCATAACGGTGACGAATTAACAGTTAATGACTGGGTATTCGCAATTGAAACGTTATCACATCCTGATTATACAGGTCCTCGTTGGGCAAACGTCCAAACAATCGAAGGGGCTGCTGACTTCCGTGAAGGTAATGCGGATGAAATTGCTGGTTTGAATGTTAAAAGTGATTACGAAATTGAAATCACATTTGACAAAGCACGTGTAAACAACTTATTGAACCTATGGACTTATCCAATGAACCAAACAGCATTTGAAGGAATCGAAGTTGCTGAAATGGAAGAATCTGCACCATCTATGACTGAATTAGTAGGTACTGGTCCATTCAAAGTGAAAAACACTTCCGCTGGTGAGTACTATGAGTTAGAAAAGAACGAAGACTACTGGCAAGGCGAGCCTCACCTAGATGGATTGACAGTACGTGTTGTAGCTAATACATCTGTAATCGGTGCTCTTGAAAATGGTGAAGTTGACATGGTTCCAGTTCACCCAACTCAAGGTGAAGAAGCAGATGCTTTAGACAACGTTTCTGTTATCACTTACCCAGGTGTTTCTTACTACTATGTAGGATTCAAACTAGGCGTATTTGATAAAGAAGCTGGTGAAATTGTTGAAGAAAAAGAAAAATATAGCAACAAGAAATTGCGTCAAGCACTATGGCATGCAATTGACCGTGAACAGTGGATCGAAACATTCTTCGGTGGTTATGGTACAACTTTAAATGCACCGATTCCTACTTCTCACTGGATTGCTGCAGAAAACGATGACTTGAAGCAGTATGAGTACAATACTGACAAAGCAAAAGAACTATTGGCTGAAGCAGGTTATGAAGACACAAATGGTGATGGTTTTGTAGAAGACCCAGAAGGAAATGAGTTTGTCTTGTCATTCTCTCACTATGATACAGGTAACCCATCATTCGAAACTCGTGCACAAGCACTTGTTCAGCAGTGGGAACAAATCGGTGTCAAATCTGAACTTCAAATGGTAGAAGTACAAAACTATTATGACATGATTGAAAACGACGACCCTGCAATCGAAGCATTCTTCGGTGGATGGAGTGTCGGAGCTGACCCAGACCCAACTGCACTATGGGCATCTGACCAGCTATGGAACTACCCACGTTACAATAATGAAGAAGCTGATCAGTTACTAGAAGACGCTCTTGATGTAGAAGTTGTTGGTAACGATAAAGAAAAACGTAAAGACGTATACACTGAGTGGCAACAACTTATCAACGAAGAAGCTCCTGCCTTGATCATTGGTGAGCTTGAAGAAGTTTATGCTGTCAACGAACGTGTAGGCGGACTTGAATATGATGTTACTGGATTCAACAACGCTATGAACTGGTTTGTTACAGACGGAGCAGATAAGTAAACCATCCGTTAGTATGAAACGATAAGGAGAATTGACATGTTAAAATATACACTCCGAAGATTACTAGGCATGATTCCAATGCTACTCCTTATCTCCATTGTAGTGTTTTCCCTGGCAATGTTTATGCCAGGGGATCCACTTGGTGGAGAAATTGATCCAACGAATTCCGATCCAGAGTACATTGAGGAAATGAGAGAGAAATTAGGATACAATGACCCGATACATGTTCAGTACTGGACTTGGGTCACCAATTTTGTCCAAGGAGACTTTGGTAAATCAACACAGTACAAAGTACAAGTCTCAGAACTCGTTAAATCTCGAATGCTGAACACGTTGTTTCTGGGTATAAGTTCGATTGTCATTACATACATCTTCGCTTTCGCAATGGGGATGACTGCCGGGAGAAAAGCTTATTCAAAATTAGATCATTTCATCGGTGGATTAAATTATTTTGGCTTAGCAGTTCCAAACTATATTGCTGGTGTTGTTATCATTTATTTCTTCTCCTTTAAGTTAGGATGGATTCCATTTGGTGGGTCACATGAAATCGGACTACAACCAGGTACATTGGAGTATTGGATCAGTCGCTTCCACCATGTGTTAGCGCCTGCAATCGTACTCGGTGCGTTAAGTACCGCCAGTTACACGCAGTTTTTACGTAACGATATTATTGAAAGTAGTCGAAAAGATTTTGTCCGAACCGCAAGAGCAAAAGGAACATCAGAGTCAAAAATTTATAACAGTCATATTTTAAGGAATTCCGTAATACCCCTAATAACGTTTTTAGGATTCGACATTGTAACCATTGTTAACGGTGCGGTCATCACAGAAGCAATCTTTACGTATCCAGGAATAGGAACTCTATTCTTAAACTCGGTGAACAATCGTGATTATTCCGTACTGATGACTTTAACAATGTTCTTCTCATTACTCGTATTAATTGGAAACTTAGTGGCAGATTTACTATATGGAATAGTGGATCCGAGAATTCGCATAGATTAGGAGGAGTGGCTGTGGAAACCAATACAATTACTAACGCTGCACCAAAGCCACAAAAGAACATGTCGCCATGGGCGATAGCCAGAAGAAAATTTATTAAAAATAAATTGGCCATGATCAGCTCAGCTTATTTATTATTTATCATCATCATTTCATTTTTGGCTCCTTATATTACGACAGCAGATATAAGTCTCGTCCAAATCGGTCAAATGGAGCTTCCTCCATCTGCTGATCATTGGTTTGGAACAGATAAAAGTGGCCGAGATGTCTTTACGAGGCTATTATATGGTGGACGAGTTTCATTGCTCGTCGGAATGGCTTGTACTGTAGCAGTTACTATTTTCGGAACGATTGTCGGCTCAATCGCCGGATATTTCGGAGGAAAAATTGATAGTATCTTAATGCGTTTTACGGATTTCGTTTTGAACTTTCCGTTTTTAGTTTTCGTAATCGTACTAAGTGCAATTTTGTTCGGTGAAGTCGATGGTGTGTGGGTATTGATCCTTGTCATTAGTGTACTAAGTTGGGGCGGTGTGGCACGTCTTGTACGTAGTAAAGTTTTGACGGAGAAAGAAAATGAGTATGTGTTAGCGGCAATTTCAATCGGCACAAATCCGTTCAAAGTCATTACAAGACACTTACTGCCAAACATCTTATCTACGATCATTGTTCAATCAACCATTCTTTTCGCTAATATGATTGTCGTAGAATCCGGTTTGAGCTATCTTGGTTTCGGTGTACCTTCATCAACACCAAGTTGGGGGAACATGTTAAAAGCTTCCCAAGAATCGGATGTATTACAACATATGCCATGGATTTGGGCACCACCTGGAATTGTTTTGGTACTGACAATCTTGTCAATTAACTTTATCGGTGAAGGAATTAAAGATGCTTTGAATCCAAAGACGTATCGTTAAATCATAACTCGCTCATTAATTACATATTAATGAGCGAGTTTTTTATGTAAGGAGTGATGATTTGTTTAGCGATCTTGAGAAATGGATGACGAATGTTCCGATCATTTTCCATGGAAATGAAATTGATTCAACAGATAATGAAAAGCCGAAACGCGGAAGTGGTTTTTCTTCATCACGCACGCCTGTTTATCCATATAAAATGCATGATTTGATTCGAGAATTCGAGAAGCTTGAAAGAATGACGAATACCCACATACGAAAGGTATTCAATAGTAAAAAAACATTATTGAAGTCAGAAAGCAAACGAATCCCTTTCGAAGAAGCAGTCACTTACCGTTTTCCATTAATGACTGAATTAAGGCAAAATCAATTGGTGAAAATCATCTTGATCGATTGTTCTCATTCAATGGGTGATTATCTGGACTCTCTTAAACGATTAACGATCCCTAAAACTTCTAACGCTCCAATGTTTTTGCTTTACCATCGTGAATCGATTTTTTCTTGGTCCAATCAGTTGAGCTTACCAGCTATTGAAGGGGCTACTTCTATTATGCATCCTCTCAAGCAATTAAAAGAGTTGCTAAATCATGATACCAATTCTTTTCATTTTTCCATCGAACACATCAGTGACGGAAAAATTCCAACCATCGAGTGTAGAGCAATACTTCAGCATCTGAATGAGTATGCATCGAAAGGGCATTATTACACACTGCGCGAGATTCGAAAACAAGGATTGTCACCGAGTTTTCTTGGAGAAGAGATTTCTAGGCAATTCTCCGCCTCAACGTACATCTCATCGGAAGATTTTATGGTCTAACAATGGCTAACACTCCGTTGCAGAAAAGTCTGCTGTATTGAGTGTATTAGACTAATTGCATAAACTAACCTCTAAGTTGAGTTTTTGGTAATAAAGGATGTAAATGATTGAATAAAACCGATTTTTGTCTTCCATATCTATTGCTTACAGGTATATTTCTTGGTACATTAAAAAATAGTTTATAATCTTTTTTCGTTTCATCATAGAGGAGGAGACAAATATGGGAATTTTATTAGCCATTGTCGCAATAGCTCTCGTGTTGGGGCTGGCATGGTTATTATCAAATGATAAAAAATACATCCCTTTCAAAGGGATAGGGATAATGTTAGTTGCACAGGTAATTATAACATGGTTTATGTTTAACACGTCGTTCGGTGAAACGATCATCTTATGGATTTCTGACCTATTTAATAAATTAATATCATTCGGTCGTTCCGGTGCAGAATTTGTTATCGGAGGGATTGAGATAACGGGTGATCAAGTATTCCTTTTTGATGTCTTAATGATTATCATCTTTTTCGCTACGATTCTATCCGTTTTAACTTATTTAAAAATTTTACCGTTTATCATTAAATATGTCGGAGCTGCCTTGTCAAAGATTACAGGCCTACCAAAGATCGAGTCCTTTAATGCGGTAAATAGTTTGTTTTTCGGTCAATCAGAGGCGTTGCTTGGCATTAAATCACAATTTCATCGATTGACGAATAATCGTCTATATATCGTCAGTGCTTCTGCCATGGGTTCTGTATCAGCTTCCATTGTGGGTGCTTACATGACAATGATTCCACCACAGTATGTGTTGGTCGCATTACCATTGAACATGTTCAGTGCGTTGATCATTGCTTCAATTATTGCGCCTGTGAAAACGAATGAAGAAGATGATGATGTTGATGTTAAGAACGTTTCCGGCGCAAAAAGTGTGTTTGAAGCGATGGCAAACGGTGCATTAGATGGTGGTAAGATTGCTTTAATCGTTGCTGCGATGTTAATTGCATTCTTAGCATCTCTAGAACTTGTCAATTGGATCATCGGAGGTATATTCAATGGAGTTACCTTAGAACAAATTCTAGGTTATATTCTTTCTCCACTTGTCTTCCTAATGGGTGTACCGATGGATGAAGTCATCAATGCAGGTAGTTTAATGGGGACAAAAATTATTACCAACGAATTTGTTGCCATGGCCCAATTTGGAGAAATTTCCGCACAGTTCTCCGCGAAAACAAAAGCCATTGTTTCTGTATTCTTGACAAGCTTTGCGAACTTTAGCTCCATCGGTATTATCGCCGGTACTGTTGCTGGGATCAGTTCTGAAAAAGGAAAAATTGTATCACGCTTCGGAATGAAGTTATTGATTGGTGCGACCCTTGCATCTGTCCTATCTGCAACAATTGCTGGATTATTTGTTTAAAGCTTTCACAATGAGGCTGGGACAAAATCTTTAAAGTTAACTCAGATACGAACATTCTAATTTAGTGTGCCGGAAATACCCGCTTCGGAAATATACTGCGCTTTTACCCATAGGGCATAAGGCGACATCTGCGGTAAACCGCAGTGTCTTCTATATCGCGGGCAGCTGTTGAGCCTCCTCGTGCTTCGCACTGCGGGGTCTCACCTAAGCTTTTGCTCCCGACGCCCAGGACGGGCTAGTGTCAACGTTGGCCACAGGACGTGGCCGTATTTAGTTGACCGCAGAAGTCTCCGTATATTTCCTACGCTAAGTTAGATTGTTAATCGTGTTTCTGAGTTTATAACTTTGATTTGTCCCAGCCTTATTTTATTATTTTCATCAATCCATCCTTAAGTGAAGGCAGAATAGATGAAAATCGGACACCATTTTATTCAGGAACACTTGCTTCGTAGTTCACCGTATTAAATAATGAATCCTTATGGAAAAGTGACCGTAGAATAGTATAATGATTAAAGTATAAAAATTAGTTTAAGCTGTTAGAAGACATAAATGCAGAAAGGATGGGAATCAGTGGGGAAACAAACGATCTTATTTACCGGAGGTGGGACGGCTGGGCATGTCGTCGTCAATCTGGCACTAATTCCCGAATTTTTAAAAGAGGGATATGACGTTCATTATGTTGGTTCGTATGAGGGGATTGAACGTGAGCTAATCGAAGGGTTGTCTGGAGTAACCTACCATGCCATTTCCACTGGAAAGCTTCGGAGATACTTATCCAAAGAAAATATCAAAGATCCGTTTAAAGTCTTGAAAGGTGTTTATCAATCGAATCGATTAATTAAAAAAATAAAACCTTCCATTGTTTTCTCAAAAGGTGGATTTGTTTCGGTTCCCGTTGTGATCGCTTCGAAATTTCAAAAAGTACCGGCCATCATACATGAGTCAGATCTTACGCCTGGGCTTGCCAATAAAGTTGCCTCAAAATTTGCGCGTTTTGTCTTGACGAATTTTCCAGAAACAGTGAAGTATTTACCAGAAGAGAAAGCAAAGTATGTCGGCGCCATTATCCGTGAAGAACTGTTTCAAGGAAGTCGGGAGCGCGCATATGAATTAACTGGATTCACCCAAGCAAAACCTGTCCTGATGGTGATGGGCGGAAGTGTCGGCTCCGTAAAAATGAATGAAGCGATTAGAGGGGAATTGAAAACATTAACAGAAAAATTTCAGATTATCCACTTATGTGGTAAAGGCAATATTGATTCATCCATTCACCAGGAAGGCTATGTTCAATATGAATATGTCACAGATGGATTAAAAGATTTGTTGGCAATGAGTGATATCGTTATTTCAAGAGCTGGTGCCAACTCCATTTTTGAGTTTTTAGCTTTGCGAAAACCGATGTTATTGATTCCGTTATCTTTACAAGCTAGTCGTGGAGATCAATTGTTAAACGCAGAGTCATTTGAAAAGCAAGGCTTCGCTGCCGTGTTACAAGAGGAAAACCTCGACGGTGAGCGATTAGTCAATCACGTGAACGAATTATATCATGATCGTTTTTCTTACAAAGATCAAATGGCGAAGTTTGAACCGAGGAAGACAAAAGATGATGTCATCCAATTGATAAAAGAAACGATGAAAAAATAAATTTTCACAGTGGAAAAGTTTGAATTAAAAATTACAGAAGAAATGAAATCCCGAACGATTTAGATGTTCATAAATCGCTCGGGTTTTTTGTTTGACTGGCGGTCTCGCTTGTACCCACAGGGCATAAGGCGACATCTGCGATAAATCGCAGTGTCTTCTATACCGCGGAATGCGTGGCCGCTTTTTTTAATAGTTATATGGCATTGGATCCAGCAATTAATAGGCTAACTCCTGCTTGGGCGACAACTTCAGCAGTTAGCAGCCAAACATCAACAGTCATCGGCCGAACTTCAGCAGTTAGCAGCCAAACATCAACAGTCATCGGCCGAACTTCAGCAGTCAGCAACGAAACATCAGCAGTCAGCGGCACAATTTCAGCAGTTAGCAGCCAAACATCAACAGTCATCGGCCGAACTTCAGCAGTTAGCAGCCAAACATCAGCAGTCATCAACCGTAGCTATTTAGTTGACCGCAGGTGTCTACTCCAAAAATAAAGCACAACACTCTAACCGGTACCTAACCGCCAGAAAAATCGGTTACTGCGTAACTCCATGTCGCAGTATCTTTGTTTTCACATTGATATCAAATTGAAAATTCGGATATTCTTTTCTCCATTCTTCCTCCGATAGTTTTTTATTCCCTTTAAAAGTGGAATTCCAAAAAGTTCCAAAACCAAAAGAATCCACATTCAGTTCTTGTGTTTTTTCTAAAATTTTTTTAATATTTTCTTCAATTTTTTTCGATAGGGCCTTTTCAAGCGTGCGGATGACTTCTTCATTTTCCAAATCGATCTCTTTACTAAGTTCTCTGATCTCACCTTCAAAATTAATATCCAAGTCAAAACGATAGGTTTCCGGTTCTTTCACTGTAATAGCAGAACTACTTCTGACTTGTTGCACCGAAATCGAAAGAGGTTCCTCGTCAGGTGATGGTTCAAAATCCTCCATAAATTGCTGATAGTTATCTACGGGCAACTCAACTTGTAATTCTCCAGCTTTAAATTCATCCAGAATCAAACGAACATAAAACGCCTCTCTTAAATCGATGGTTTCCATGAGTCGGTCATCTTGGAATAGGCCAAGTCCTGTGACAATAACTCGGTCGTTTTTTTTGGATAGAACGGGCGTAATTGGATCGGCACCGATTTTCATATAATTTTTAACGAATTCATGTAAACTGCTATCAATAATTTGTTCTTTACCGACCACTTGATCCAGGAGTGTGTATATATATATACCGACATTAGGGGCTTCTTCATATATTTGTGCACTAAGCACTTCTTTTGCTGGAATATCCGTCACCGTAATATATATTAAATTGGATACAAATTGATTTCGTTGTAATCCATTAAGATGAGGCCAAATGCCTTCTTTAGCTAACTCAGGTCCATAAAGAGCGGCCCTTAATTGTCCGGTAACCAACTGTTTGGAAGTTTTGGAAAAGGCACGATTGAAAGCATCTCGTGCTGTCCGTCCAGTTGAGTGAATGGGTGAATTTTCATTGCTTAGTTCCTGGCTAAATTTGTAGGTTATAAATGAACCGGATAATTCCCGTTCTTCTTCTCCTTTGTCAAATCCGAACGCAGTGATAATTCCCAATTGTTCTAAGACATGTTCTTGGGCACAGCCTGTCAATAACATGAAGGTGCTAATGATGATAAAAAATTTTTTAATTTTGTTTCTCATTTTTAGCACCCCTCAGTCGTTTAATGATGGCAAAAGGAAGTAAAAGAATTGGAAACAAAAATGCAAAGAATAAACCCGAATAGTCGGCAACTTTCAAAAGATGCTCCAATTGGCGTTGCGTATCAATGAAGTGCAAACCTATGGAAGAAAGAATGATAATGGCCCACACGGAATGTTTTTGTTTAATTTGTTTGATTCGTTTTAAGCTACGCGTCATTAACCAAGCGTATAAGATTAAATTCGGCAAGATGATAAACTTCCAAAAGGAAACGGCAAAAATATCAAGCCGTTCAAAAATGGAAAAAGAAATAACTTTAAACATGACAAACCCTGGCCAAACCAGTGATTCAAGTTGCTTTGGTGCAAAGAAGCCAATCGATATAATTACATATCCTAATAGGCAAATTACAGTGGCAAACAGACCTAATTGACTATAAAGCATCGTTTTTTCTTTGTTTCGGATATAGGGATACAAATACCATAAAACTTCGATGCCAAGAAAGGAATAGGCCGAAACGAGTAAACCATTAAATAATCCTTGTTGATCAATTTCAAATAATGGGAAATAATTATTCGTATCAATCATGGTAGCATTAGCAACCAACAGTCCGTTGATCCAAAATGAAAACAAGAAAAAGAGAAAACAAACCCCCACAATGACACGTATTCCTCCGTAAATGCAGTAAGCTATTAAAATTGTCATCAAGAAGCCAATGATAAACCTTGAAAGGTGGGGGAAAATGAACACCACAATAAATTCGGTATATTTAGTAAGTGCACTTAAATAAACAATGAAAAAATAAACAATGAACAAGTAGCCAAACACCTTAGCCAGCCAATTGCCGAATGTTTCTTGTAAAATCCCGTATAAGTCTGTACCTTTATAAGTTTTCAGAATAAAAATGATGATAGCGACGATTAAATGGACGATTACTGCTGCAAGGATAACTACGAGCCAACTATCTTGTTTAGCATACTGAAAAACTCGTCGAGGTAATGCAACAATACCGACACCGATCAATATATTGAATAAAATAAAGAATAAATAACTGGCACGAAATTTCAGATGTTCAGGGATATTAAGTGGGCTCTTCATTTGATCACCTATTCATCGATGTCTTTTCCTCTTGTTCTAAATAAGGGATGGTTATGAGAGTTTCGTCCTTGTCTCCTTGTTTTTTTCGGTAAATTGGAAACAGCACGCTCCTTGTTCAGAACAAATGGAATGCGAACTTGTGACTGATCGAAATCTGTAAAGCGAAACGGATAGATTGGCGCTGTGTATGGTTGATGTAAAGAACGAAGTCTCAGTAAATGAATAATAATGAAAGCTAACATGAAAAAGAAGCCAACGAATCCTAAAAATCCGGCAAATATGATAATTGGAAAACGCAAAATACGTAAAGAAGACCCCATGACGTAATCAGGTGTCGTAAAGGAAGCGAGTGCACTGAGTGCAACGAAAATAATCAAAATATTACTCGTAAAACCAGCTTGGACGACTGCCTGCCCGATGACAATCCCGCCGACAATCCCCATCGTTTGGCCTACCTTTGTCGGCAATCGAGCTCCTGCCTCCCGGATGAACTCCATCATCGTTTCCAAAATTAACGTTTCTAATAATGGTGGGAAAGGCACTCGATTACGTGATTCACCGAGTGACAATAACAGTGCCTCTGGAATCACTTCATAATGGAAGGTCAGGGCTGCGACATAGATAGGTGTTAACGTAATAGACAAAACCATCGCAAACATGCGCATGAGGCGTGTGAAAAATCCAATAATCCATCGTCCATAAATATCATCCGTTGATTCAAAAAAACTAGAGAATGTGATGGGCGCGATTATTCCTGAAGGACTATTATCAACGAGAATACCTATCTTTCCTTCCTTAATGCTGTAGCTAAACCGATCAGGCAATTCAGAGACCATGAATTGGGGGAAAATCGAATACGGATTATCTTCAATTTGTTGGCTCAATGTTGAGCTGTTCATCACATCTTCTGTATCCAAGGAAGTGAGACGATTTCTTAATTCGTTCACACTCTCATCATTTGCAATGTCATCCATATACATCATTTGAACTTCGGTCGGAATTCGATTGCCGATAATGAACTTTTCAATCTTTAGATGAGTTGTGTCAACCATGTTCCGAATCATATTTAAATTTGTCCCAATGGAATTCGTAAAGGCAATTTGTGGGCCAAAAATGAGTGATTCGGTTTCCGCTCGTTCAATCGAACGGTGTTCTTGTAGCGGTACGGGGTGCAAAAGGCTCATTTGGTCATTTTCGATATAAATACATACTGAGCCCTGAATAAGAAGTTGGCCGATCTCATCTAAATTGTCTCTTTGTTTTGAATCCGGTAACACAATCATATGATCGATGGATTGAATGTCTAATGTCTTCTTGGCTTTTTGTATGGGTGAAATAATTTGATCGTATAATACTTGCGGCTTAACGATTGAATACAAAAAATAAAAACCTATTCGTTGCTCACTTTCCGTTTCAACGATTTTCATCGTAAAATCCGGGTTATTGTTCATTGGTTTTTCTTTGAGCTCCGTCTGTAATTCTTCCAACGTACAAGGAAAGAGGCTCTTTTGTTTTTTCTTCATTGATTTCCGCTTCATAAAAGTCTCCCTTTGCTATCCTTTGCCACGTAGTATGTGAACTGAACGTATATTTATGTAAGGAAGGCGTTAAATGGTATCGTTGAATTTTTTAGATTTTTTAAAAAAGCAGTTGAATTTCAGCTTTTTAATGGTTATACTTTTTAGAGAAAATGATTGAAAGGAGGTCATGGAGATGTTGATGATTCAACAAATTAACACCGTGAAAATTTATGCTAGAAAACAAGTCCGTGACCTTGCTGGAGTCGGTGGGTGATTAAGCCGTTCAAGTTTCTGTTCATTTATAAATTATATCGTTATGATATTTTTATACGATGAACAGTGAATTGTCGACCAATCCTTATAATCGAAATTGCATGCCGTGGGCTACAAAACCCACGGTATTTTTGTGTATAAATAGCATAGCCACTAAGAAATGCGGTTTTAAGAGCTTTAGCTGTAATAGAATTTCGATCAAACAGGCATTGACTATAGAGAGACACTGGAACTTGCTGATTCGTTTGAGATCAAGCAAAGAAATTATGAATTTAGAGATTGGATTTTTACGTTTAAAAGAATGGATTGAACAAGGAGGGAATCAAATGATTTCCGTATTCAAGAAATTATCATGGTACTTTAAAGAACAATGGCTGAAATATACGTTAGCCATTTCGGCACTGATTGTCGTCAATATATTAGGTGTTATTCCGCCTATACTCGTCGGTCGGGTCATTGATTTAATTCAATATAACCGACTCACACAGGAGGATTTCACCTATTATGTTGTTCTGTTTATCTCTATATTGGTGGTCAGTTATTTATTATCGATCTATTGGGACTACACATTATTTGGACGGGCGATATTATTAGAGAAGAAAATGCGTTCAAAGCTAATGGACCATTTTATGCGAATGACATCGCCTTTTTACGGACGATTTCGAACGGGTGATTTGATGGCTCGTAGTACGAATGATCTTCGCGCACTCAATATGACCGCAGGCTTCGGCATATTAACGTTAGTCGATGCAACTATTTTTATGGCACTGATTATTGGTGTCATGGCGGTTGTCATCAATTGGAAACTAACATTTGCTGCACTCATTCCCTTACCGATTATGGCACTGATCATGCAAAAGTACGGCAAAAAAATTCATGAGCGTTTTATGGACGCACAGTCGGCGTTTAGTGATTTGAATAATAATACACTCGAATCAATTCAAGGTGTCCGGGTGATCCGAGCTTTCGTGCAAGAAAATCGGGATACCGAACGGTTTAAAGAACAAGCGGAGGATGTATTTCAACGAAACATTTTAGTTGCGAAGTTGGATGCGCTCTTTGAGCCAACGATCAAAGTATTGGTCGGTCTTTCTTATGCGATTGGAATCGGTTATGGAGCTTTTTTTGTTATGCAAAGTGTGATTACAATTGGTGAACTTGTGACCTTTAATATCTTTTTAGGCATGTTGATTTGGCCAATGTTCGCAGTGGGAGAACTGATCAATGTCATGCAACGAGGAAATGCTTCTTTGGATCGTACGGGGGAGTTATTATCCCAGAAAGCGGATGTGACGGATCCTTTGAATCCAGCTCAAGCCAAGCATGTAGAAAAGATTACATTTGATCATGTTTCATTTCGCTATCCGAATGCAGCCGATTTTAGCTTAAAGGATGTTTCCCTGCACATCGACCAAGGAGGAACAGTAGGAATTGTCGGGAAAACCGGTGCAGGTAAAACGACTTTGTTCCGTCAATTGTTAAGAGAATATCCACCAAGTGATGAAGGTAATGTTTTTATCAATGGCTATCCAATCCAAAAATATGCACTGGAACAAACACGTCATTGGATTGGTTATGTACCCCAAGACCATATTTTATTTTCTAAAACAGTCCGGGAAAATATTTTGTTCGGAAAAGAGGATGCAACCGATGCAGAGATCTACCGAATTTTAGAGATGGCCTCGTTAAAAAAGGATATTGAAGAACTGCCGGAGGGACTCGACACACTTGTCGGTGAAAGTGGCGTAACACTATCCGGAGGCCAAAAACAACGGGTATCACTTGCGCGAGCACTTATTAAAAATCCCGAGATTTTGATTCTAGATGACTCGTTATCGGCAGTCGACGGTCAGACTGAAGCCAAAATCATTCAACATTTGAAAGAGGAACGAAAAGGAAAAACGACATTAATTGCTGCACACCGTCTATCCGCAGTCAAACATGCCGATGAAATTATCGTGCTCAAAGACGGAAAAGTTACTGAACGTGGCTGTCATAAAGAACTAATGCACAATAATAACTGGTATTATTCTCAATATAAAAAACAACAAATGGAAGGAGGGAATCAGGATGAATAATCCCTCAACAGAAAAACGATTAGTTGAGTATGCGATGCAATTCAAGAAAACAATTTTCATCGGCCTTTTTTGTTTGATCATAGCGGTTGCATTGGAGTTGACCGGTCCATTTATCGCCAAGAAGTTAATTGATGACCATATTGTAGATGTTGCCAATCATTATGTGGAATCGGAAGATGAGTCGGCGATCACTTACAATGGGCTTCAATTAGAAAGACTTCATGGCGAGGGGGAAACCCAAGTTTTTACATTGTTTCAAGATGGCCTATCGTTCTACTTTTTACATGAACGTGTGCCTTTAGATGCAAAGCTAGTTGATAGCAATAATGGACAATTTCAGTTCGAATATCAAGATCGCTTAATGCACACAACAGGTGAAAAGCTGACGCCTAATGATGTGTTTCTATTTTTTAAACGAGAAATTGAGCCGATTTTATGGCTGCTTGGCTTATATATGGGCCTCATCCTCATTGCATCGATCTTTTTGTATTACAAAACGTACTTGCTGCAATATGTATCGAATCGGATTGTTCAAAAAATGCGCGGTGATGCATTTGAACATATTCAACGGCTGCCGGTCTCTTATTTTGTCGATCAACCGGCGGGAACCATATTATCAAGAGTGACAAATGATACGGAAGCGATCAAAGAGTTATATGAACGGGTGTTAGAAGTATTTGCATCTGGGTTTATTTATATATCTGGCATATTTATTGCACTTTTCTTATTGAATGCAAAATTGGCGGCCATTTGTCTTGTTCTCTTGCCGATTTTATATGTTTGGATGAAGGTGTATAAGAAAGTAGGAGGAAAATACAACCGAGTCATCCGTGAAACAAACAGTCAAATCAATGCGAATATTAATGAATCCATCCAAGGCATGCCAATCATTCAAGCCTTCAACCAGACAGAGCGAATGAAGGGTGAATTCGAGGTCTTAAATGAAAAGAAAAGAGATTTCCAAACACGGATGAACACATTTACGTCTTACTCATCATTTAACCTCGTCGATTTGCTCAGAAATTTATCCTTCGTTGTATTTATTTTGTACTTTGGGGGCGCGTCTTTAAATGCAACGAGCATCGTAACAGCTGGTGTGTTGTATGCATTTATTGATTATTTGACACGGTTATTCGAACCAGTAGAACAAATTATTAGCCAGCTACCACAATTAGAGCAAGCACGCGTTTCCGGTAGTCGAGTGTTTGAATTATTGAATGTCGAAGGTGAAACAGTAGAAGAAAAATCTTCACCGCGCTATGAAGGAGCCATTCAATTTGACCATGTTTCGTTTGCCTACGAAAAAGACGAATATGTGCTTAAAGATATCTCGTTTAACGTAAACCCTGGAGATACTGTTGCCTTTGTGGGACATACAGGTTCAGGGAAAAGCACAATCATGAATTTGTTATTCCGTTTTTACGATTCGACACATGGGGTGATTCGGATTGATGGGAAGGATATCACCCACGGATCAAGACAAGAAACGCGGCAACATATTGGGATTGTTCTTCAGGACCCATTCATTTTTACAGGAACGATACTTTCTAATATTACGATGAATGATCCATCTATTTCAAGAAAAGATGCGATTCAAGCGTTAAAAGCTGTCGGTGCAGATACGTTTATCGAGCAGCTACCCCTTCAATACGATGAACCGGTCAAGGAGAAAGGGAATGAATTTTCAACAGGTCAACGACAACTGTTATCGTTTGCCAGAGCGTTGGCGTTTGATCCAGCCATCCTCATTTTAGATGAAGCAACCGCAAACATCGATACAGAAACGGAAACAATGATCCAGAAAGCGCTGGATATCTTAAAAACAGGAAGGACAACATTGGTCATTGCGCATCGTTTATCAACCATTCAACAAGCCGATCAAATTTTTGTTTTAAAACATGGTAAAATATTAGAAGAAGGGACACACCGAACGTTATTGAAAGAAAAAGGCGAATACTTTAAGATGTATGAAATGCAACATGGCAGGCAGCCGGAAAGTGTTTCCTAAGACGTTTTGCAAATGAGGGAAAAACGATGAGTGACAAAGACCAAAATCATCACCAAAATCATCACCAAAATCATCATAGGCCGACGCAAGAAGAAGACGACCATATTTCCCAGGAAGAGAATCCGTTGAGTGAGGAATCACTTCCTGAAACTGTGGACGAACAAGATTTGTATGAAGAGCTTGATGAAGAACAGATTCGTGAAATCATTCATGAACAAAGAGGAAAAACGAAACAAACCGTCGATGACAGCAAGCCAGAAGGCCCCCCGTTTCCTAAATGGGTTTTTTGGCTTATTGCTGTTTTTATGGTCATCAATTTGGGAGCGGCTTTACCAAGAATCTTTTCCATCCCGGCAATCGACTTTCTGCAAACTTCCGTAACATTACTCTTGGATGAAGAAATGCAAACGTATAAGCAGTCCATTGCGTTAGTGGATACAGGAAACAGTAAAGGAACTGGCTTTTCCGTTCACCCAGAAGGTTACGTCATCACGAATCATCACGTCATTGAAGACCGTGAGCAACTATGGGTTTATATCAATGAGAAAGGTCCATATTCTGCTGAAGTGACACATACATACGAAGCTATTGATTTAGCTGTTTTGGATTTAGAAGGAGATGATTTTCCTTATCTTGAGGTCAATCAACAACCGGAAGATGTAACGAATCAACCGATTTATTTCATCGGGAATCCGTTACGGTTTAGCGGAATTGCCAATGAGGGAACAGTCATTGGAAAAACAGATGCTGTATCCATTGACGTAGAGGCTTACATGTTGGATGCGCCTGTTTACAAAGGAAATAGCGGAAGCCCTGTCATCACTGAAAATGGCCAAGTCATTGGTGTCATTTATGCGACAAAAGAAGATCCAGATCATGGTCGGATCGGGCTGGCCGTTCCAATCGAAGCGTTACTCGAACAAACAGGTGATACGATTTTACCGAAAATCAATGAACATTCTGATGAAGAACAGTCTAATCGTGAATAAAAGTTTCGAAAACTATAGGGAGTTGGGAGTGATGAGGGGTGTTCAGAGGTCAAAAGAGAGATGACACAACCCTTGAGCAACTGGTTCTCCAAGCCCAAGCTGGAGACGAACAGATTCGTCATCGCCTGATTGAAGACTATCAGCCTTTCATCGCGACCAGTGTGTCGAGAGTATGCAAAAGGTATATTGATCAAGAGCAAGACGATGAATTTAGTGTAGGTTTAATTGCTTTTAACGAAGCCATTGATTCGTTCCATGAGGGGAAGGGTAGTTCTTTTTTTACCTTCGCTCGTCTGGTGATTTCAAGAAAAGTAATTGATTACATTCGTCAACAGAAGCATCATCGTCAAACCGTTCCACTTGAATATTCCGGTCAATCGAATGAAGCGTATACGGAAGAAAAAAGCGTTTCTGAACTCTCAACGAATCAATTTATCGAAAGCGAGCATGCTTGGAACCGCCAGATTGAAATTGAAGAATATAATGAGAAATTACAGGAATATAAGCTATCTTTTGCGGAATTGGTGAAATTTTCACCGAAGCATGAAGATACGAAGAAACAAGCGCAGAAAATTGCAAAGTTGATCTATGGGCAACCAGAAATTCGCCAATATGTTATGGAAAAAAAGCGGTTGCCGATCAAAAAGATTTTACCTCTCGTTGACGTCAGCAAAAAAACGATTGAGCGTAACCGAAAATACATTCTTGCTGTATTCGTATTACTCAATGAAGATTTTATGTATCTGAAAGAATATGTAAAGGAGGTGTGAGCAGAAATGATTAAGGGTGTATTGATCGAAAAAAGGAAGTCATATGCCATTGTGCTGACTGAAGAGGGTGATTTTCAGAAAACAAAGCCTGTCAATCATGTTGAAATTGGGGAAGAAGCAATCTTACCACCATTCAAAGAGCGCCAATCCGCTCAATCGATGATCAATAACTTATTCAAGCATCCATCCATACGCTTAAGCACCGCAGTTGCACTTATTTTATTACTTATTTTTCCGATATATTCTTGGATGGGTCAACCAAACAAAGCCGAAGCTTATGTCAGCATCGATATTAACCCAAGTATCGAATTGACGGTCAATCATCATGATGAAGTCATTGATATAAAAGGCTTGAATAAAGAAGGAACTGCATTAATCAATGACCTGACATGGCAGGATGAGTCGGTAGTGGATTTGGCTGAGACAATCATACAAAAGAGTGATCAGTTAGGTTACCTAAAAAAAGAGCATGAAGTCATGCTAGGGATCAGTTATTTGAATGATGAAGACGAAACCGACCTGCTTGGACAGATTTCCGACAAACTAAATGACTACAACGATCATATTAAAGTGGCCATGTTTACAATACCGGAATATGTTCGTAAACAGGCACATCATAAAAATCAATCAATGAATTTAACATATGCCAGTGAAACATTGAAGACGTACTATGAAGAAAGAGAAAGCGCTGCTCCTGTTGACTTGGATGTTTCAACGGATGAAGAAAATGCTGAGCGAGAGAGTAAAGCGACAAGAAAAAGCAGAAGTTTTAGAGCTGAAGATCATGAACAAAAAGTGGAGATGTTGAAACGATTTATTAAACGTTCAAATGCCGATTCGCTGCCACCAGGATTATTGAAGAAAATAAAAGAAGACAAAGCACTTCCGCCTGGACTGCAAAAGAAACAGGACAATCAAGATAACTCATCAACCGAATCGCTTGAAGATAACGAATCAGAAGTAGAAAATAAAGCCGATCAAGATCGCCATCCATCTGAAAAAGAAGAAGATCATCCATCTAATAAAGGGGAAGGCCACCCATCAAATAAGGGAAAAGACCATCCATCCAGTAAAGGGGGAGATCACCCATCCAACAAAAAGAGGGAGAATGCTTCAGATCGTAAAGAAAATAATTCTCCAAATAAAGGCGGGCGTCATCCATCGGAAAAAGACGACGACCATCCTTCTAACTCAAGAGGACACGGCCCGCCTCATCTTTCGGGTGACCACCCTTCCGATAAGGGAGATGATCACCCATCTAACAAGGGAAAAGGTCATCCGTCAAAAAAGGGAGAAAACCATCCGTCAAAAAAGGGGAAGAATAATAACCAACATACAGGGACTGATTCATCAAAGTCAAAAGGGAACAAACCTGCTAAGCATTCAGATCATCACCCATCAAATAAGGATGATGATCACCCATCAAATCGAGGGAATCCATCCGGTAAATAATGATGAAGTTAACAGCTCAAGCGAGGATGATCATTATAGAGCGCCCGTATGATTGATTGAAGAGTTTTAATCATTCGTACGGGTTTTAGTTTACCGTTACGTTGAAATCCTTCGCTAACTGTTGGCGACTTTGCAATGCTGCGGTGTTAATTTCCTCGTCTTCTTCATTAATGTGGAATGCTTCAACATTAATTAGAGCGCCTTCATCATTAATCAGAATTATTACTCTATGCATTCAGGCGCTCTGTCTTCATAAAATATTCCTGATACTCAAAATAACGGATCAGAATTTTTTCGAAAGTTAACGGGGAAGTGAAAATATACTATAATGGTTCCATATTGCAAAAAAGAGAGGGGCGGTGAATGTTGTTATATCATCTATGGATAAATGAATGGAAACGACTTTGGAAGTCACCGGCTCTTTTGTTAGTTACGTTATTATTACCAGTTGCTTTATTGATCGTTGTTGGGTTCGTGGTTTATTCATCTGTTCAAGAAGATCTTGAAGAAGTTGAAATGGTCATCATTGATGAAGATGAAACGTTTGAAACGAAGGCACTCATCAATCAACTGGCCGGCGATCAAACATTGGCAGAACAAATTCATTTTATAGACGGTGGAACGAATCTTCAAGAACACATCCAAAATCCAAAAGAGGCAGCTGCAATTATCCAGATTCCAGAAGGTTTTACGGAACAGCTCCGCTCCGGTGAAAATGAAAATATAACGATTTATTTGAACGAACAAGTACCATTTAGTTCCCAGTTGGCTCAATTGTTTTTGGAAAGTGGACAATCTTATATCACTTCAGCACAAGCGGGTGTCAACACGGTTCACCATTTCTATAGTAGCGACTTAGAGGGAGAAGAGCGAAGTGATGTACTCCAACAAAATACCATCCATTTTACTTTTTTGGCATTAGGAAGAAACGATCTTTTTGATATGCGTGAAGGAGCTTCAAGTGGCTTACTCAGCTGGAATCACCAAGCCGTCCTAACCGGTATATTGATTGTTTATTTTCTTACGTACATATTGTTGGCGAGTCTTTTTCAACCAAAGGAAAACCACGCCATTCAAGAGCGATTGCAATTGATTTCCGTGACCAAATCTAAACAACGATTGGCAACTTTTTTGTTTCATGTTTCGTTTAGTTGGATCTATTTATGTATGTTGATATGGATTGTATCTAGTCAGTTTGAAGCGTACTTGTCATTTAGCTGGCTGTATATCCTCCAATGGTTTAGCTTGGCGGTTATATTTGCTGGATTGTTTATGGTCACTAGTCGTTTGATCAAGGAACGTGCAAGTATGTGGTTTGTTTTTATACTTATTTCGATTGCATTCCTTTTTGTAAATGGCTTCATTATTCCACCAGCTTATCTCCCTGAATTTTTACAAGCTACTTGGCTGATGACTCTACGCAGCTTGTATACGGGCTTTGTATCTATTTTGGCGCATAACCAGTGGCCATGGGTCGAATGGGTTTTTATACTGGTCGGTATTGGAATCATTCTTTTATTGAATGGGTTGCCTAGAGAGAAGGTGCAACGCTGATGTGTATGATATGGAAGTCGATTTTGAAAAGAAAAACGACCTGGGTGTTAGTCGTCATCATTCCAATCCTATTCGGGTTGGTTATTTATCCGACAATCAAGGATACGGTGAGTCAGGTATCGGTTCCGATTACGGTTGTCGATCAGACAGACCAAGAGATTACAGATGAATTGCTAAATGAAATCGATGAAGAACCTTTTCAAGTTTCCAGGATGGATACGTTGGATCTTCGTTTATTGTCAACAGGTGAGGCAGAAGCAATCTTTGTTTTCAATGACAACATGGAAGCGAATATCTTATCTGGACAAACAGATGAGATCATTACGTGGTATCGAACTGAAAATAGCTATGTAGACGGCTTATTTAAAGAAAAGCTCGCTTCAGCATTGATGAGTCGAGTGGTTCGTGCGGAAGCAGCATCGGTTGTTACTCAATATAAACCTGAAGCGGATTGGGAAGAAGTTTACGAATATGGATTGCGGTATTTTGAACCGCGTCCGATTTTCGAAATGAAATTCGAGCATATCAGTGGTGTTGAAGATAGGTCAGCAACAGTAGATGAATCAGGAGACCACTTGCTGTTTATCCTCTTATGGCTGTATATTTCGATGCTGATTGGCTATTTTACACAATTTTTATATGAGTGGCGTGCTGACGGAGTGTTAGAACGACTTCAAATGGTTCAGCGATCTGGTCGCTTTTACTTAACTTGGTTAATCGGAGTTTTTGGTATTACTTACAGTATCTTTTTAATGGCTACACAACTGATGGAAATACCAGTAGTCAAGTGGGCATATTTAATCCCGTTCGGTACGGTGCTTATTTATTTTATTTTCTTTGAAATCGTGAAAAAGAAATGGACGATGTATGCTTGGATGATCAGTTATAGTGTAGCTTCATTTGTTATTTTTCTGTTGGCCGATTGGAAAATCATTGAAAGTGACTGGATGTATTTATTTATACCAACATGGTTATTGGTATAGCCATTTTAAAGAGAGGTGAGATTATGCTTCAGTTGAATAGCGTTTCCTACCAAAAGGGAAAAAGTGATTTAATCCAAAGTGTCTCTGCCACCGTTCAACCGGGAGACCGACTGACAATTTTTGGGCCAAACGGAGCGGGGAAGTCAACGCTCATGCGGCTAATGGCCGGGATCATCCAGCCAAGTAGCGGAACCATTACCTATGATGATTCATTGTCAGGAAAAAATGCAATCGGTTATATTCCACAGCAATTAGCGTTATTTGAAAATTTGACTGTGAAGGAGCATCTTCGTTTTTATCAAAAAATGATAGGCAGCAAAACGAATCCTTTCATGAATGAAATGATTGAAACCTTACAATTAAAAGATTTTTGGAATAAACGAATCGATGAACTAAGCGGTGGAATGAAACGAAAAGTAAATCTCACTGTCGGTATGATCCAACAACCGAAAATCGTGTTTTTGGACGAACCTTTTGTCGGTGTGGATTTAGCGGCCAAACACGATATGCTCAACTGGTTAAATCGCTTAAATAGCCGAGGAGTTACAATTGTTTTTGTCACACATGATTGGCAAGTCATCCATGAATTGGCAGATAAAATGTGGCTAATGGAAAATGGAGATTTATTGCACGAAGCCACTGTTGATGAAGTTGTTCACGATCACATTGAATTGCCGGATACTTCTTCTGCTCTTCAAAAAATGATCTCTTTTCATCGGTATTGATAAGGAGTACACACGCAGCGCAGTATAGGGTCTCTAACTGAACATTAGAAGATATTGGAAAACGTCTATCAAGCATATTTCCTCCTTTTCACTCCATACTAACGAGTAATATCGTGAAAGGAGGAGTTTTTATTATGCGTATCTATTTGATGGCGGCATTCTTCGCCATTGTCATGTTGCTTGCAGCTTGTCAGACAGATGACACTGGAATGGGGAATGAAGACGGCCAAACGAATTATGAACAAACAAGGTATAATGATACAAACAACCAGGATGGCCGAGGTCAAGGGTTTCAAATGAACAATAGCAGAAACGGAAATGGTGTCCAAGACAGAATACATCGAGGGACCGATGCCAATGATGATGATTTTGGTATTGGGAATCAGCAAGATAACTTTGAGATGGCCGAGGGAATTGCTGAACGGATTGTTAATAATGTCGATGGTGTTGAGGATGCAAACGTCATGACGGATGGTCAAAACGCTTATGTTGCGGTTGATTTAGGGAGTAATCGGAACACCGATGGAAACGAAAATGGTGTCGGGCAACAACTAAACGATCAAATTACGGATATTGTTCAAACATCCAGTAATCGGGTTGATGATGTGTATATTACAGCGAACCCGGATTTCGCTGGGTCGTTGAATGATTACGCCGAAAGTATTGACAATGGTGAACCGGTCGAAGGATTATTCGAAGAAATGAATGATATGATTCGACGTGTTTTTCCAGATCATGAAAATAGTAACTAACCATATCGAAGAAAGAAATCAGCTCGCGCAATGCTGGTTTCTTTTTTATTTTTGGCTCTGTTAAAGGTTCGAGCGAAGCCGTTGAAAAACCGAGCGAAGCCGTCGAAAAACCGAGTGAAGCCGTCGAAAAAACGCGCGGAGCCGCCGAAAAACCGAGCGAAGCCGTCGAAAAACCGTGCGGAGCCATCGAAAAATCGAGCGAAGCCGTCGAAAAACCGAGTGAAGCCGTCGAAAAACGCGCGGAGCCGTCGAAACACCGAGCGGAGCCGTCGAAAAAATGTGCGAAGCCGTCGAAACACCGAGCGAAGCCGTCGAAAAGTCGAGTGGAGCCGTCGAAAAACAGCGCGAACCCATCGAAAAGTCGAGTGAAGCCGTCGAAACACCGAGCGAAGCCGTCGAAAAGTCGAGTGGAGCCGTCGAAAAACAGCGCGAACCCATCGAAAAGTCGAGTGAAGCCGTCGAAACACCGAGCGAAGCCGTCGAAAAAACGCGTGGAGCCGTCGAAAAGTCGAGTGGAGCCGTCGAAAAACAGCGCGAACCCATCGAAAAGTCGAGTGAAGCCGCCGAAACACCGAGCGAAGCCGTCGAAAAGTCGAGTGGAGCCGTCGAAAAACAGCGCGAACCCATCGAAAAGTCGAGTGAAGCCGCCGAAAAATCAAACGAAGCCATCGAAAAATTGCGCAAAGCCATCGAAAAATCATGGAGAAACCAATCGTGAAATCACAAGTTCAATCATGGATTTTAACAGAGTCTTATTTTTAAAAAATGCTTAGAATTGATTTTACGTGTACACACGCTCATATAAATGTAACAAAAGGGAGGCGAGTTTCAGTGAACGATTTTTCGCAAATCCAATCGGTAAGTTTAGCTTTAGGCTTACAAGCTGACCAGATTGAACTTACCTATGTGAGTGAGCTTCCATCAACGTATTCTTCGTTATATGGAAAAAATCAATTACCAAGCACCCTGACCATAGATGAACAAGGCCAGATCAATTTATTGGTGTCGAAATATTTGAATAATAGTGAAAAAAAGCTGGCGATTATTCGAGGAATGGTCTATGCTGATTTTTATAGAAGAAATCAATATACAAAAAAATATCCCCACCCTGTAGGTCAAGCCATCCAATCTTATCGAGAAATATATGAAACAGACGATGTCAACCGATTGATCAAGGCGTTTGAGGCAATTGGTTTTACAACCTTACAAAAGCCGGACAACTTATACACATACATATTAGAAACGAATAACAAATTGTTTCCGTGGCAAAGAGATTTAGGACAAATCATAAAAAATCGATTTCGTCAGCAATACATACATCATTCAACATCTCTCTTGCGCGAAGGCTGGGCAAGCTTAAAACAAATGGACATCATGGCAAATGTATTATCGAAAAAGGAAACAATTGAAGGAGCTTTATTATTTAATCAAATGAAAAGATGGCCGACAGGTATACGTCTACAGGATTTAGGAAGGACCCTCTTGCAGCAATTGACTGAACCGGAAATCCGTCAAGCCGTCGAGACATTTAACGATGCAGACTTGATCCAGCGAGCGTATACAAAGACAATCCATCATGATGAAAACATTGCGGTAATGTTTACGAATGAAAAAAAGCTACGAGATTATGAAATAGTAAAAAAATTTTTAATTAACCTATCAAATCTCGACCTCTATCCGATATTAAAGGTAGACCGCTTAAAAACGGAGAAAACGAGAGAACTGACGGTTTACTATCAAGCACAAGACATACATAACAAAGCTTCCTTTCAAGAAATCCGTCAACAGTTACAAACTCTTTGGGGCGGGAGAGTTTATATCAAGCCAGAGAAATAACGATTTAGAAAGTAGGGGAGATTGGTGAAAAAACAAAAAAAGAACAAGGAACTACCATCCAAAAAAACAAAGAAGGAACCAGTCAAAAGAAGGGGGATTTCACTCGGGGCGAAATATGCATGGATTGTGATTACGATTATGCTCTTTTTCGTTATTGCTTCCGGAATTGTTTACATACTCTCTTCTCAATCCGAAACGAAACTGAATGAGCAAGAGACAAAAACAAGTGTCGCAATCGATATCGGTAACATGGAATCTGCTTTTCGGGCGAAAAATGGATTGCTTGGTGATTATATTACCTTTAAAACAAATGACTATGTCAGTCAATATGAAGAATTAAACCAAGCCTTTCAAAACATAGAAGAAAATGTACGCCAATACTTAGATGAAGAGCAGGAGACTCTGTTGACGCAAGTGGTGACGATTAATCAAGAGATCAATGCAATAGTTGAGGAAGAAATTATCCCTAATGTAGAAGGTCGAAACGAGGACGATGCCATTTCGAGCCGGATGAAAGCCACGATCATAAGCCGAGATGCAGTCGGACTACTCACCCAATTAACAGAGTCGGTTCAAGCTGAATTTGAACAGTCAAAAAATGAAATGAGTTCTTCGTTTCAACAAATGCAACTCGCACTAATGATCGGAATTGTTTTAGCGGTTATGATGGCTGTTCTGTTGTTGATAGTCGTTAATCGACGAATTCGTAAAAATATACATGCTGTACAGGTTGTTGCCAATGAAGTGGCAAAAGGGAACCTAAGTGTTACAGATGTTTCTGTAAAAGGAAAAGATGAGATTGCCGATTTGGCTCAATCCATTAATTCGATGAAAGCGAGTTTGCATGGAATCATTCATGACGTCAATTTCTCGAACAAATCGATTACCAGTCAATCCGATGAATTGAAGCATGCAGCTGAGTCTTTAAAAGAAGGTAGCGAACAAATCGCCTCAACTATGGAAGAATTATCCTCCGGTTCGGAAACACAAGCTGAAAGTGCTTCACAAATATCTGAGCTGACAGAAAAGTTAGTTGGGCGAATGAACCATTCGGTTGAAAATAGCGAGCAGATGTCGTCTACCTCGGAAAAAGTGATGCGCTTATCTGTATCAGGTAGGGAAAAAATGGCAGACTCGGTAGCTCAAATGAATCGAATTCATGCGATTGTTGAAGATTCTGTCACTAAGGTGAACGGGCTTGCTAAACAATCCGGTGAAATCTCTCAGTTGGTTGAGGTGATCAAAGATATTGCCGACCAAACGAACTTACTCGCATTAAATGCAGCAATTGAAGCGGCTCGTGCGGGAGAGCATGGTAAAGGATTTGCTGTTGTAGCAGATGAAGTGAGAAAGCTTGCGGAACAAGTAGGAAACTCAGTCAGTGACATTACATCAATCGTTTCTAACATCCAAAAAGAATCGAACGTTGTCTCAGAATCGTTGCAATTAGGATATAAAGAGGTAACGGAGGGAACAAAACAAATTCATTCTACACAAGAAACATTCAAAGGAATTGATGAAGCCATTACACAGATGAGCCAACAAATTCAAGAAATTACTTCTAATCTACAGGATGTCTTAAACGAAAGTGTGAACATGAGTGGTTCAGTGGAAGAAATTGCTTCCATTTCAGAAGAATCAGCTTCAGGGATCGAAGAAACGGCGGCTTCCGTTGAGCAAGCGAGTCATTCAATGGACGGAATTTCGACGATTGCTAACGACTTAAATCAATTGGCTGGAGAATTAAATAGAAAAGTAGAAAAATTTCGTTTATAATAGATGAATACATTTGAAGACTGTGTGGAGCAGTCTTTTCTTTTTATTTACTGGAGGGATGAAAACATGCGCATCGTATCTATTTGTCCGAGCAACACCGAAATTATGGCCTATTTGGATTTAATGGATTTAGTGGTCGGTGTGGACGATGATTCTGATTGGCCGGAAGCGGTGAATGAGCTTCCGAAAGTAGGGCGTGATTTGAGTGTCGATATGGATGCAGTGGAACGATTACAGCCGGATTTGGTGTTAGCTTCTTTAAGTGTTCCAGGTATGGAGAAAAATATAGAAGGATTAAAAGAACGAAATCTTCCTTATGTTATTTTAGATCCAAATTCATTGAATGAAATTGGAGAAGATATTTTGACAGTGGGAAAGTTGACCGGGTATGAAGACCGGGCTCAACGCGTATACAATCATTATCATGAAACAATTAATTTTTACAAAGAAAAAGCACGTGAAGTGCCGAAGAAAAAACGAATTTACTGGGAATGGTGGCCAAAACCGATTTTTACACCGGGTCGTAAAAATTGGTTAAGTTATATTAGTGAATTGGCAGGTGCAGAAAACGTATTCTCTAGCTATGCTGATGCCAGCATCCAAGTTGAATGGGAAGAAGTGCTAGAGAAAGATCCGGATGATATTTGTATGGTGTGGGTTGGTGTTCAAGAAGCTAAAATGAATCCAAAAATTATTAAGAAGCGGGAAGGTGCCAATCAACTTGAAGCGATTCAACAAGACCGTATTCATGTTCTTGAAGAACACTTGTATTGTCGCCCTTCTCCAAGATTATTGGAAGGGTTGAAAAAACTTGCCCCAATACTCCATCCGGAAATATTCGGCACAGATTAATTGTAAGAAAATGGGGGGGGAGACTTAGTGAAAGAAGAAGCAGTCGTTCAAACACAACAATCCATTGGCACAGCATTTAAGCAAGGATCTGTTGCAGGAATGCCTATTTTTCTCGGTTATATGCCGATCGCTATCGCTTATGGTGTGCTAGCAAGCCAGTCAGGATTGACGATTTTTGAAACAACAATGATGAGTGTACTTGTTTTCGCAGGAGCAGCTCAGTTTATGGCAGCGAATATGATAGCTCAAGGCGCATTGTTTTTACAAATCGTCGTGGCTACTTTCGTTTTGAATTTCAGGCATTTCATTATGAGTATGTCATTCATGAACCAACTAAAGCATTATTCTGTACCGTGGAAATTCGGTCTTTCGCTCGGATTGACGGATGAAACCTTTGCTGTTTCCGCATTACATAAAAAAGAGGCGCATAAAGAAAATAGTAAGTTTTTTTATTTAGCCTTAATTCTGACGGCCTATTTTTCTTGGGTTGCGGGTAGTTTTGCAGGGGCACTTTTGGGTGAGATCATCCCTAAGCAACTGAGTGACAGTATGGGCATTGCGTTATATGCCATGTTTATTGGCTTGTTGGCTCCTTCCGTCAAAAAAGAATGGCGAATTGGTGTAGTTGCAGTGGTCAGTATGTTGCTTAATTATATGTTCAGTGAGTTCGTCGGTCTTGAAACAGGTTGGGCGATTGTTCTCGCTACAGTTGTTGGCAGCTTAATTGCGATACCAATGATGGAGGAGGATGATGCACAATGACTATGCTGACGATACTCGGTATGGCGATTGTGACTATGGTACCACGCTTCATACCAGCATTCATTATGGACCGACTTGCGTTAAAGCCATGGCTAAATAAATGGCTGAATGCAATCCCTTTTGCTGCGCTAGGCGCATTGATTTTTCCAGGAATCATGACTGTCATTGAAGATGCTCCGTGGATCGGAATTACAGGAGGTCTTGTAGCAGCTGCGATTGCACTGTTAAATGTGAACGTTATTTTTTCAGTCGTTGGTGCGATTGTTACCGTTTATTTATTGACCATCTAATCAGTTATTTTTTATCCTTTCATATCTTGAGATAAAGATTCCCTGGAATCCGTTTAATCCAACGGTTTCCGGGGAAGGCTTTATTTGAGAAGAAAAGTACTGGAAGGAGTTTTTCCTTATGGCAAAAATTGCAGTAATTTATTATAGTTCCACGGGTGCTAACTATCAACTGGCACAGTGGGCTGAAGAAGCTTTAAAAGAAGCTGGTGCAGAAGTGAAATTACTTAAAGTTCGCGAAACAGCACCGATGGAAGCAATTGAAAGTAATCCAAATTGGAAGAAACATTACGAAGAAACCAAGGATGTCCCAGAGGCGAGTACAGACGATCTTGATTGGGCAGACGGATTTGTTTTCAGTGTACCAACACGTTTCGGAAATGTGCCTGCTCAAGTTAAACAATTACTTGATGAAGCTGGAGGACTTTGGGCTCAAGGAAAATTGGTGAATAAAGTCGTAACTGCAATGACATCTGCTCAAAATCCACATGGTGGACAGGAGCAAACATTAACGGCACTTTATACATCGATGTTCCATTGGGGAGCGATTGTTGTAACGCCAGGTTACTCCGCTGAAGAAGTTTTCGCAGCTGGTGGAAACCCTTATGGCACAAGCTCGACAGTGGATGGAGAAGGAAATCTCCAAGATGATGTTGAAAAAGCTGTGAAACATCAAGCGAAAAGAGCGTATACTATTACAAAACAAATTCATTCATAAAGTTTTGAATGACCCCCATAAACAGGGAAGATCATCCTAATGAATATGATATACAGCTTAGATGAACCTTTCGCAATGGCGAAGTTCATTATACACCTCTCTCCCAACAGAGGACTTTTCCCTGGCAATATGGAATTGCCAGGGATTTTTCAAACTTGTTATAGTCAGAAAATTATTGCAATTCATGTGGTTTTTGGGGTAAACTATTAAAAAGGAGATAAGGGGGCATTACCATGATGAAAAAGCAATTTAGCTCCTATAAACTATCACGTTTACATTTTTCCAATGGACACTTACCGATAATGGCAAGGAAAGACATGAATTATGAGATTAAATTAGCAGCAAGGTTAATTTTGGATGAAGCAATTTATCAATGGAATAAAGAGTATTTGGAAAAACGAATTGACGCTGCGATTGACAGTCAGAATGAAGAAGAATTTTACCGATTGAGTAAACAGTATGCAGTCTATGTCATTCATGAATAAGACTCACGAAAAAAGCTACTTTCGAGTAGCTTTTTTTGTTACAATAAAAAAGAATTAAATTTGATTAGTAAAGAGGGTTCAGCATGAGATTTACATACACAATACTTGTTATTTCTCTACTAGCACTATTTGCAGGTTGTTCAATGAATGGTGAAGTGAAGACTGTAAATTCATTAAATAAAATACAAACAGAGCAATCCGAGAAAGAAAAAATTATAACACATGGCATGGCGAATATTGGACAAGAGGTGTGGGCAGAAGCTGTATCTGGTGAAGTGAATTCGGATGGTGTCACTGTCGTCGGTGAACCAGAATCGGTACAAGTCATCGTTAATAAAGAGCGCAAACTTCCGGAAGGATATGAACCGCCAGACTTGAAGATACCAGATGTTGCATTTCAAGCGGTCAATCAAGAGCGGAAGCATTTACGAGAGCCTGCGGCGTTAGCTTTAGAAAAATTATTTGAAGCTGCTGAAGATGACGGAATTGAATTAGTGGCCGTCTCCGGTTACCGCAGATACGAAACGCAAGAGTATCTTTATAATCGCAGTGTCGAAGTTAACGGAAAAGAGTATGCTGATCAGTATTCTGCGAAGCCAGGACATAGCGAACATCAAACAGGACTTGCGATGGATGTGTCTGCAGCTTCCGTTGCGTTTGACTTAGTTGAAGCATTTGAAGAAACTCCTGAAGGACAATGGGTTGCTGAAAATGCGCATGAACACGGCTTTGTGATCCGTTATCCGAAAGGAAAGAGTGATATTACTGGATACAATTATGAACCATGGCACTTACGGTATGTTGGTCAGGAGATCGCGACAAGCATCCATGAACAAGAGGTCACGATCGAGAAATTCTTTGGATTAGTTGAATAAGCCATAAACCCGAACGATTAAATCGCTCGGGTTTTTCTGTTTGACTGGTTTTTCATCGACACTTAGCTGGTCGTCGAGCCGCTCGACAAACGCATGGAACCGCTCAACAAACGCGCCGAACCGCTCGACAAACGCATGGAACCGCTCGACAAACGCGTGGAACCGCTCAACAAACGCGTCGAACCGCTCGACAAACGCATGGAACCGCTCAACAAACGGTTCGAACCGCTCGATAAACGCGCCGAACCGCTCGACAAACGCGTGGAACCGCTCGATAAACGCGCCGAGCCGCTCGACAAACACGGCCAACCGCTCGATAAACGCTGACAACCGCTCGATAAACGCTGACAACCGCTCAACAAACGCGTGGAACCGCTCAACAAACGCGTGAAACCGCCCGACAGCTACATAAGGTTCGTAGGAATACCTATGTGAAGAAGGTTATTTCTCGAATTATCATCTATTCTGTCACAATTCATTTAAAAAAATTTCAATTCGCATTATAATAAGATATGGGAAAGAAAAAATTGCAGATTAATGAGGAGGATACTTGAATGGATTATCGTATTGAACGAGATACAATCGGGGAAATGAAGGTTCCAAGTGATAAGTATTGGGGAGCACAAACACAACGTAGTTTTCAAAATTTTCCTATCGGAGATGAAAAAATGCCTGTTGAGATTATCAACGGCTTTGCGATTTTGAAAAAAAGTGCGGCTCGAGCAAATGAACAACTCGGATTGCTTGATTCCGTCAAAGCGGATGCGATCGCGCACGCGGCAGATCGAATTTTAAGCGGAGAGTTGACCGAGCATTTTCCATTGGTTGTTTGGCAGACAGGTAGTGGAACCCAGTCAAATATGAACGTAAACGAAGTCATTGCATATGTCGGAAATGAGTGGCTTGAAGAACAAGGAAAAGAAGTTCGACTGCATCCGAATGACGATGTCAACAAGTCACAAAGCTCGAATGATACGTATCCAACGGCATTGCACATTGCTGCGGTTAAAAAAGTCGAAGAGCATGTTTTGCCTGCACTTCAACAAATTAAGCAAACGACGAAGCAAAAGTCAGATGAATATATGGACCTTGTGAAAATTGGACGTACACACCTACAGGATGCGACGCCAATTACGCTTGGTCAGGAAATCAGTGGTTGGTTCCGCATGCTTGAAAAAACAGAATCTATGATCGTGGATTCGTTAAAATACGTTCGCGAAATTGCCCTTGGTGGCACTGCAGTTGGTACAGGAATTAACGCGCATGCTGATTTTGCGGATGTCGTTGCTCAAAAAATCAATGAAGAAACAAATGGTCAATTCGTTTCAGCGAAAAACAAATTCCATGCATTGACAAGCCATGATGAATTAGTTCATACACATGGTGCATTGAAAGGTCTTGCGGCTGACTTAATGAAAATTGCCAATGATGTGCGTTGGCTAGCAAGTGGGCCACGTTCTGGTATCGGTGAAATTACAATCCCAGCAAATGAGCCAGGAAGTTCCATCATGCCAGGAAAAGTCAACCCAACTCAGGCTGAAGCGCTAACAATGGTAACCGTTCAAGTGATGGGGAATGACACGGCAATCGGTGTTGCTGCAAGTCAAGGGAATTTTGAATTGAATGTGTACAAGCCGGTGATTGCTTATAACTTCTTGCAATCTTGTCAGCTTCTTGCTGATAGTATGATCTCATTCGACGAGCGCTGCTTGGCAGGTCTTGAACCTGATCACGAAAAAATCGAGCAGTTCTTGAATGATTCATTGATGCTAGTTACCGCATTGAATCCACATATCGGTTACGAAAATGCCGCAAAGATTGCGAAGAACGCACATGAAAAAGGATTGACTTTAAAAGAATCTGCCGTTGAGACTGGCATTCTTTCTGAAGAAGATTTTGAACGCCTTGTTAAGCCAGAAGAAATGACGAAGCCGAACGTTAAATAAGCTAACAATATTTACCGTTTAATTTTACTCATATTATTTTCACCTCCTGAAGAAACTAGAGATACACAGGAGGTGAATGACAATGGCTTCTAACCAAGGAAATAGTTCAAATCAATTAGTAGTACCTGGTGTTGCCCAAGCTTTAGACCAAATGAAGGTAGAGATTGCCCAAGAATTTGGTGTACAGCTTGGTCCTGACTCCACTTCACGTTCCAACGGTTCTGTTGGTGGTGAAATTACTAAGCGCCTAGTTCAAATGGCTGAACAACAACTAGGTGGAGGATCTCAATAACCACACAAACAAAAGAGGGTCATGAATACCATGACCCTCTTCATTTATACATATTACTTATTCAGATTCATTTTCTTCTCCAGGAGTCGGAAAGGGTGCGTCATTTTCAAGAATTGGATGGGCCTCTGTGATTTGATTCCGTTCCCCTCGAATATAACCACCGGCCATTCCTTCATTGATCATTCGGTCGATGTCGAGGTCATAAGCATTACGGCCCTCATTTTCCAAATCAAGCGTATATTGATTCGCATCAACGGAGTTGTCTGCAGCAATCTCTTGATTATACGCTGGCACTTCATCGGGTATATCGCTAGCGGTGATTCCATCTTCACTTTCTTCGGCTTCAGTAACACCGTCTAAATTTAAATCTTGAGCTTTTCGTATTGGATGCTCTTTTCTTTGTTTTTTTGACATGAACAATCCCTCCTCATATATTATCTTTTGACGAAACGGTCAGAACATACCGTAAGCTTACTGGAAAAGAGTTTGTAGTTTGTGCTTAAACAGGTACCAAAAGGGAATGTATGATAAAGAAGATGTGTCTTAATAAAGCAATGATTTTTGTATAAAATTCTCTAGCGCAAAAACACAAGTTCGATAAGGAGTCTTCAATCATGAATTTCTTGATCTTATGTCTCACCATGATTTCCATTGGTGCCTTAATTGGTGGCGTAACAAATTTATTGGCGATTCGCATGCTATTCCGTCCGTATGACGCAAAATATTTTGGAAAATGGAGAATTCCTTTCACACCAGGTTTAATTCCAAAGCGTCAGGATGAACTAGCTAATCAACTCGGACGATTAGTGACCAATTATTTGGTGACAACGGCATCCATTCAATCGAAATTAAGGGAGCCGATGTATCAAGAACAATTGGAAAGATTCTTGTTACGAAATTGGTATGATTTGAATGAACAAAAATTAACTTTACATCAGCTCATCGATAAAACAGGAGTTCTTTTAACTGAAAAGCGAATTGAAGAAACGATCGAGCAGGCTCTTGAGAAACGACTGAAAGACTTTTATGAGAAGCATAAAAGTAATCCAATCGATCAGTATATTAGCGATGAAATGAATGAGCAGGCACTTCAATTCATCCCACAGATCCGCGTGCAATTACTGGAAAAAGTTGAACGATATATACAAAGTACAGAGGGTAAGCACCAACTTTCTCTTTTTGCCGATCGTTTTTTACGTGAAAAAGGATTCTTAGGAAGAATGGTCATTCAATATTTAGGCGAAAAACGAATAAGTGAGAAATTGTTACCTTCCATTCTTCAAGCCCTGCAATCCGAAGAACTCAAAGAAACAACGGACCGCTTATTGGTGAATGAATGGGAAAGTATCAAAAAATATGAACTTGAAACGATTCGGGAAAAAGTCTTTCCTGAAATCGACGAAAAGCAATTCGCACAAAAGCTCGTCCAAGTCTTCAATGTAAATAAGCAGATTAATCGTCCGCTTTCCGACATGTTGTATCCCTATAAAGAACGTATTGAAAAGACTGTTATCCCTCAAATCGCAAAGCAAACGATCGACCTTTTAGCGACACGACTACCACGTATGATGAAGCATCTCAATTTAGCAGGTCTCGTTGAAAATGAAGTGAAGAATTTTGAAATCAAGCAGCTGGAGGGTATGTTAATCGAAATCACAAAGCGAGAACTAAAAATGATTACGTATCTCGGCGCATTATTAGGAGGCGCAATCGGTTTCTTTCAAGCGATTCTCGTGTCGATCATTGGTTGATGGACTATTCCTATACACAGAAGATGTTTTTTGTTACAGTTAAAAGAGTCAAAAGGCATGAAAATTGAGGAGGAATCATTGTGGCAAATATTTATGATTTAGCTTATGACTTAGAAAAAGGCTTGCGAGATAGCCAAGAATTTCAAACATTAAAAGAAGCTTATGAGAAAGTAATGGGCGATCCATCCGCTAAGCAAATGTTTGATAATTTCCGTGAAACACAATTGAACTTGCAACAAAAACAAATGCAAGGTGAAGACATTTCCGAGGAAGAAGTTGAAAAAGCGAGACAAGTAGTTGAACTTGTTCAGCAAAACGAAGACATTAATAAGTTAATGGAAGAAGAGCAACGGTTAAATACGGTTATTTCTGACATTAGCCAAATTATCACAAAACCATTAGAAGAGCTTTACGGAACAGGCAACAATGACGTTCAGTAAACGAAAAAAGACCCCAAGCGGCCATTAAGCGTTTGAGGTCTTTTTTTATTATTAATGACATTGTGTATCATTAACGATGAAATAGCAAAAGACGGCCATCCGGCGATACGAGACGATGGGTAATATCTGCATGTCCGTTTTCGTTTAACTTTTCTTTCCCCATATTCGTGGCCGCTTCATCATTTTCTGCTTCAAAGGATTCATTCAATAATGCTTCACCTGTTTGAGCGTAAACGGTTAAATAGTATGTTTGCATGTACTTTTCCCTCCACTTGTATACCCATTTACTTTTAACTATATGGATTTTTGATCAT
>NZ_VMHF01000007.1:54168-92338 GCF_007559355.1 Allobacillus sp. SKP2-8
TTTGTAAATAGTGAATACTTATTCACCAATTTACCGAACGTGCATTCGTGTAATTTTTCTGGTAAAATGGAAACAAGAAAATGAGGAGGTTATCTGATGAAACCAACCATTCGTTTTATTCATGCAGCGGATTTGCATCTAGACAGTCCATATGTAGGTATGCAGAATCTGCCTGAACCCATTTTTAAAGACGTCAAAGAAAGTACTTTATTGGCATACAACCGATTAATTGAGTTAGCTATAGAAGAAAAGGTCGATTTTGTTTTGTTTGTCGGCGATTTATTTGATCAGCAATCGACTTCCATTAAATCTGTCATAACATTGAAAAGAGGACTTGAGAAGCTGAAGGAACATGGAATTTATGCTTATATTAGTTATGGAAATCATGATTTTGGTATGGGCGAAAAGGTTGATCTGACATTTCCGGATAATACATATGTTTTTCAGTCAGAAGAGATTCAACGTTTTCCATTTAATAAGAATGGAGAAGAAGTCGCGCAAATTTACGGTTTCAGCTATGAAAAACGAGCAGTCAAAAAGAAGATGATTCGTGAATTTAACTTCGACCGTCCAGATGTTTATCAAATCGGAACGTTACACGGCAGTATTCAATCCAATACAGATCACGATGTTTATGCACCTTTTCAATTAGAAGACTTTGAAAAACATCAAGCTGATTATTGGGCGCTCGGCCATATCCATAAGCGAGAGATCCTTTCAGAAAACCCGTATATAATCTATCCAGGCAATATCCAAGGCCGTCATATTAATGAACCGGGTGAGAAAGGTTGTTATGTAGTTGAAATGAGTCCACACCGGACAGAAGTGGAATTCCACGCATTACAGGAAATCATTTTCGAACAACGAATAATTGAAGATTCTCAAGCAAACAACTTAGAAGAGCTAACGGAAGAGCTTTTTCGGATTAAAGAAAGTTGGAGAAACTCATCTCACAAGTATATTATTCGACTACATTTACATTTACCTGAAACATTTGCATCTACGGTAGAACAACAACAAGTCGATGAATTACTTGAATTATTGAATGAACAAGAAGATACAGAAAAGGATTGGATATGGATCCAAGCGATTTATTGGTCCGTTGATTGGACTTACGATCGTGACGAAATGAAAGCTTCCAATCAGTTTATCGGAGAAGTGTTACAAGCGATTGACGACGATGAAGATCCAATCCGTCATTTAGATATTTTAGCGAACAATCGTGTCGTCAAAAAACATGTAGAGCCCTTTACGAAAGAATCTCTAGAAACAATGAAAAAAGAGGCAGAGCAAATGATTGTAAAAGAACTTATTAAAGATGGTGAATCCTAATGCAAATGAACAAGTTGGAAATCGTTTCTTTTGGGAAATGGAACCGAAAAGTTATTCACCTTGACGAAGGGTTGAATATAATTTGTGGACCGAATGAATCAGGAAAAACATCGATTCGTACGTTTGTAACGTATATATTATTTGGACTTGATAAAGATGTTCGAGAACGGTTCATCTCCAAGTTGGACGGACAGCTTGGAGGAAGAATCCATCTTGTCCGTGATGGAGAAGCGTGGATTGTCGAACGATTCTTGCATCGTCACCGAGGTCAAGCTGTTCTTTATCGGAATGGCGAGCGTGTGACGGAGGACGAAAAGAACCATTTTTATAAAGGAATGGATAATAACTTATTTGCGTCTATCTTTTCCTTCCAAGCTCGTGATTTACAGGCAATCCGACAGAAAAAAGCGGATGAAGTAGGTAAGGTGCTGTTTAATTTAGGATTAACAGGATCAGACCGAATTGTCACTTTGGAAAACAGCTTAGAAAAAAAGGCGGGCGAACTGTTTAAGAAAACAGGTCGAAAACCTTTACTGAATGTTAAAATCAACGAGTTAAAGGAACTCCTCAAGAAAATTGATGAAGTAAAGGCGGATGAAGAGGCTCATCAATCGCTCAAAGAAACGTTGCGACGAACAGAAGAGGAGCTTTCAACCTATGAACAGGAGCAAAAGTCCTTACAAGAATCAATACGCCACCATGAAAAACTACATTCGATTAAAACACAAATTTTAAATCATCAACGATTATCGGACGACTTGAAATATGAACAATGGGTAGAGAATTTTCCACCTGATGCGAAAAGCAGATATGATGATTATAAGTCGGAAGAATTAAAGTTTAAAGAACAGAAGAATATGCATTTGGCTCGTATTGAACGATTGCAGTTGGAAAAAGAATCGCTTCAAAAGCAAATGAAACAAGCCAATTACCCACTGCCATTCGATTCAATCGAGAAGTTGGTTGGGGAATCAAAGCAACTTGAACACACGTTGGAAGAGCTTAACGAAAGCATGCGAAAGGAATACGAGCAATTCAATCGTCTGATGAATCAAGCAGGATTATCTTTTGGACCGAGTGATGTCATTCATATAGATAGTAATCAATATACCGGGGAAACATGGAAAAACATAGCCAAAGAACAAGAAGAATTATCCGAGAAGTCAGCGGATTTACAGGTAAAGAAGCGGACCTATGAAGAAGAAGTAGCGGAACTAGAAGGATTGTTGAATGATGTCACGGAAAAACAGTTACCGCATGACGAAAAAATTGAATTGGAACAGCAACGTGATGCACTGAAAGCAGACCAATCTGCGGGTGAGTGGAGAAAACAGCTTCAAGAAGAAAAAAGCAAGCAAGCAAACGAATTGAATGCCAGCAAGCAAATGTTTAAGAAAATGACATGGGGCATACCAGTAGTGACTGGACTTTTGATCGTTCTCTTTCTAGCTTTATTATTTGAAGGCAATAACAGTGACTGGTTTATTGTTGCTGTACTTTTTAGTATTGGCTTAGTGGGTGCTTTTGTCGGCTTCAACCAATCGAAGAAAATAACTAAAAAAATAGCACAACTACAAGAAGATCAAAGTGAAATGTTGATTCAAACCGATCCTGAGCAATTGAAAAATATTGAACTTACACTCATTGAACAAGACGAGCTCGCTAAAAAAGCAAACCAATTAGAGACGAAGCTTGAATATGCAAAGAATAATCATAAAGAATCCGTAATCGAACAAGATTATTTAGACCATCGAATGAAGCAAATGGAGAAAAAACGAGATGAGGAAATAAATCGTTTCCCATTTTTATCTGCAACAAATAGTTCTTTTTGGCCGAGCCTTTACCAAACCATCACCCAAGCAAAAGAATTAGCAGAGTCTATAAAGAAACAGGAAGAAAAGAAACGAAAACAAGAAGCTCAATTAGAGGAAAATCATAAAGTTGCTCAATCCATTCTTGATCTCTATGACTTAAAAACAGATGAGCGTTCAATATGGGCTCAGATACAAACACATCTTACACGTGAAAAAGATAATGAAAAAGCCCTTCTACGAATCGATCACGATCTCGCAGATCTACAACAGGAACTGAAAGATTTGCATGCGCGATTTGAACCACACGAGGAAGAATGGAAGAATTTATTAGAACAGACCAATGCAACAGACGAGGCTACATTCATTCAGAACGTCACTCGCTATCAAGAATACATCGATAAGTTGCAAAAAAAAGAAGAAGCATATGAATTTGTTTATCAAACATTTTCGGAACAGACGGATAAGATTTTACGAACAGACCATGCATGGGATAAAATTGAAGAAGAATTACGATTTCAATCCATGCGTTTGGATGAAATCCGTGATACAATCAACGAGTTATTAAATCAGCGAGCTGAATTGACAGCACAAATCAAACAATTAGAAGAAGATGGAGAGCTATCAGAATTAATCCATCAAAAGTCTATGCTTGTGGAAGAAATAAGAAGACAATCCAAAGAGTGGGCTACCTATCGCTTGGCTCACAGTTATTTGAAAGAAACAAAAGATCGTTATCAAAATGTTTATTTTCCGGGAATCATGAAAGATACGAGCAAGAATTTCTCTAAGCTTACCGGGAATAAATATGCTGAAGTGCAATTTTCATCAGAGTCAGAAACCATAAATGTTTGTGATCAAAATGGTGAATGGTATGAAGTAGGTCAATTATCAGAAGGCACGGCAGATCAGTTATATATTGCTTTGCGGCTGGCATTGAGTAAAGCGCTACACGCAGCAACGTCTTTACCTTTCTTATTGGATGATGCTTTCGTCAACTTTGACCAACAAAGGAAGCAGCATATGTTCTCTCTTCTACAAAAGCAATCATTGGAGCATCAAATCATTTACTTCACATGTGAAACGAATGATACGGATGCTAAGTATGAAGCTAACCGTATTGACTTGACGGATCAAGAACAAAGTCAGAATGGACGTGTGGAACTATTCACATAAGGTTTATAAGTGAAGGTCGGGAGGGTGTACGTTGACAGATGATCGACAAAACAATCAAGATTGGAAAGATTATGAAGAGCTCATTGAACGATATATCCAAGTTATTGCTAAAAACATGAATTTATACGGAATTACGCCGTCTGTCGGACGATTGTATGGAACTTTGTATTTTGCTGAAGAGCCGATGACGCTTGATCAAATGAGAGATGCGCTATTAATGAGTAAGACAAGCATGTCAACGGGTGTGAAAGCATTAGCGGATATGAAAATGGTCACACCGACTTTTCGAAAGGGCATCCGCAAAGACCTCTATCAGACTGAAAAAGATTGGTATAAATCTTTTACATCATTATTCACTACAAAGTGGCGCAGACAAACGGAAAATAATCTCGAAGAAGCAGAAGAAGCGATGCGGCAATTGGAAAAGCTCCAAGAGGAAACGACGGACCCAGCATTAAAAGAAACGATACAATCAGATATTCAAAAACTGGAGTACTCGTATGAATACTATGAATGGCTCATCCGCTTTGTCCGTGTCGTGGAAACCGGTGAAATCTTTGATTATGTGCCTAGAAAACCGAAAAAGTAAGTGAAACAAAAAGGGGGATAACGGGGTGAAACGAGGTATTGTTGAATTTGATGTTGGGGAACTCTTTGAAGGTTATCTACTGATTAAGACAGTAGACCGAGGAATTACTTCAAACGGAAAGCCTTTCTTGACGATTATCTTTAGAGATCAGTCAGGTGAAATGGATGCAAAGTTATGGGATGTCACCAAAGATGATGAGCAAATGTATATTCCTGAATCAATCGTTCATCTGCATGGCGAGATTCGTCAGTTTCGCGGAAAATCACAGTTAAATATTCGTCAAATCCGCTTGACGAATGAAACAGATCAAGTTCGTCTAGAAGACTTTCTTGAAAAAGCTCCTGTTGAGATCGATGAACTAAAGTCTTACATCACGCAAATCATTTTTGAGATGAGTAACCCGAATATACAGCGTATTGTCCGCCAGATTGTCAAAAAATATCAAGACCAATTATTCGTGTTTCCGGCAGCAACGAAAAATCACCATGAATACACTTCAGGTTTAGCCCATCACATCGTTTCGATGTTAAAAGTAGCTAAGCAATTAAAACAGCTGTATCCAGAGATTAATATTGACTTATTGTATGCAGGGATTATTTTACATGACATTGGGAAAGTCAAGGAGTTATCGAACCCCATTTCACCCTCCTATACGCTTGAAGGAAAATTATTGGGGCATATTACAATCATGGTTGATGAAATTACCGCGACGGCTAGCGAATTAGGAATTGAAGGGGAAGAAGTATTAATGCTGCAGCACATGGTGTTAAGTCATCATGGGAAATCAGAATGGGGCTCGCCTAAACCGCCGCTGATTCGCGAAGCTGAAATACTTCATATGATTGACTTGATTGATGCGAAAATGAATATGATGAATCGCGCACTGGATAAAACGAAACCAGGGGAGTTTACGCCTAAAATTTTTCCGCTTGAAAACCGTTCGTTTTACCGACCGACTTTTGAAGAGAACTAATCAAATTTTAAAAGATGAAACTTTTTTCAGCCTACAACCGTAATTAATCTTAACGAAGCGCTTTGTAAATAGTGATGAAATGTTTTTGACTTCGCCTGAAGGCTCGTCAATCGACGAGTCTTTTTCTTTAACGAATGAATTTAGAAAATTACGAACATAGTGAATGGAGGAGATTTAATGGAAATACACCAATTTGTAAAAGACATTAAAGATGAAATAGGAAAAGTTATTATAGGAAATGAAGATACAGTGGAATTGATATTAAATGCATTGATCAATGAAGGGCATATACTCCTTGAAAGTGTACCTGGAACCGGCAAGACAACGTTAGCAAAGAGTATTGCAAGAACCATAGATGGCGATTTTAACCGTATTCAGTTTACACCGGATGTGCTTCCGTCAGATGTCACAGGCATTCATTTTTTCAATCCAAAAGATCAGCAATTTGAACTGCGAGTCGGACCTGTTGTCACAAACGTTTTGCTTGCTGATGAAATCAATCGTGCAACACCTCGAACGCAATCAAGTTTGCTAGAGGTCATGGAAGAGAAGCAGGTCACAATCGACCGGGAAACTGTAAAAATTGAACCACCGTTTATCGTGTTGGCGACGCAGAATCCAATTGAATCGCAGCAAGGAACATTTGATCTGCCGGAAGCCCAGTTGGATCGTTTCTTTATGAAATTGGAAATGTCTTATCCTCAAGCTGAGGAAGAACGTCGAATCATGCAAGCTCATCGGAAGGAGACTGAGAGACCAACACTGAGTCCAATATGCACAAGAGAAAATTTGAAAAAGGTCAGCGAGGAAGTTCGTCAAGTACATATCTCTGAAGCGGTTGAAGATTATATATTGGATATCGTCAGATCAACCCGGGAACATCCTTATATTGAGGTAGGTGCCAGTCCAAGAGGAACAATTGCCTTAATGAAAAGTGTGCAAGCCGAAGCTGCGATCCGGAATCGCTCCTATGTTACACCAAATGATGTGAAGAAGATGGCACCACTTGTATTGTCTCATCGAATGGTGTTGACATTGGAAGGAGCGACAAAACATAATCAACAAGAGATTATGGGAGAGGTGTTGCAACAGGTAAACGTACCCGTTGAGCATAGCATCGAACGATGAAACAATTTCAGAAAGATCGTAAAAGAGACCGATTTTTTTATGGGTTCGTAATTATTGGTTCCTTTTTTATCTTTTTTAGCTTTTTCGGTATTTTTGGCATTTATTCTTCGTTAATGCTTGTCGGTATTTTTTTCTATATTATTTACTTGGTGAATCATCTTTATGAAAAATACATTGATCGCAAATTAAAACTCATTAATATACGACAATTAATCCGGCTGTATCCGGGTGAAACTGGACAATTAGAAATCCACTTGCGTCAAGACGGGTGGTTACCTATGTTCGGCGCCCGGCTAATGATGACTTATGATCAAAATATACAGATGGACCAGAAACCAATGTATGAATCTATGAATACTTCGACAGTTGAAAAACGTTTAAACTTATTTGGTAGAGAGACGAAGAAGATTTATATTCCTTTTACGGCGGCAAAGCGAGGAGTAGCGAGAGTTCGGTCACTACGTATTGAAATTCCCTCTCTTTTCGGGTACGGAAAAATTACGCTGAACTTAAAAGAATTAGTGAAAACAGAGATTCTTATGTATCCAGAAGTAAAAGAAGTTCATATGAATCAACGAAACAAGCATCAAAAAATGGGAGAGTACCAAACGAACTTCTCTATCTATGAAGACCCAGTTACTAGTTATGGAACACGGGATTATGCACCAGAAGATCCGCTGAATCGTATTCATTGGAAATCAACAGCGAAGAAGCAAGTGTTCCAAACGAAAGTCGTCGAACGAGTCAATCAGCGTTCTTGGTTGATTTTATTGAATGTACGAAGTGAGGATAGTCCTACCTTCACGGAACAGATTGAAGGTTTGATCAGTTCGGTTGCATACCTTTGTCGACACGCCACGATGAAAGATATACCATACGAGCTATTGATTAATGTGCCTAAGCGAGGCAACATACCGATTTATCATGTGCCTAATGGAGTAGGAAGGGATCATTATGTCCAATCCTTGGAAGTGTTGGCTCGCGTGAATACACAAGGGCTCACCGCCTCTTTTGATAGTTGTCTAGCATACGGAAAATCAATTGCCCATTTTCATCCTTACGTATTCCATGTAGGTGTTTATGAGCAAGATCATTTATCTAGCTATCAAGAAATGGAAAAAACAGGTACTTCAGTCTTTGTGATGCATGAAAGGTTCCAATCCGTTTGGTTTGAACCAGTTAAGAGCCATCAGGGGGTGGCCAAATGAATACGTACATCACCATTGGTTACCGTTTTTGGGTTGATGCCTGTTTGATCATGATGGTCATTTATTATTTAAATGTCGACGTCGGCAGGGAAATAAATGTGTCACAGTTAGTCGCATCAGTTGTCATTTTTTCTATAATATATTTTATGTTACACCGAATGCTGAACGGACAACTAACGTTACTTCATTTTGCTTTACTCGTTGTAATTTCGTTCATTGTTAATGCCTGGCTGGGCTTATTACTGTTTCATGCAGTGATCATTGCAAGTTTTCTCACGTGGCGATTGGCGCTTTATTACTTCAAGCCGGATACAGATCAAGAAAAAGGAATGTTGATCACCAGTGTGCTGCTTGGATTTTTTCTTTATTTGCCAGCGGTCTTTCTTGAGAATCCAGATGCTTCTTTCGGTCTATATTTTATTCTCATGCAATTTTTAATTGTGATGGGTGGAAAAATGTTAATTAGAATTATGAACGTAGGAGAAGATGATCATTCTGGATGGACAGCGAAACTAAGCTATGTAGTAGGGATTCCAAGCGGCATTTTAATAGTCACCTTGGGCTTATTTTGGTTAACGCCTTTCATTATCAGAACTTTTTATTCGCTTTTTAGTTGGGTTACGTATCAGGTTGGCCTTGGTGCGACCCCATTTTTTGATTGGTTTAAGAAACAGCAAAGGGATGTAGAAGTAACGCCTAGTGATAAAGAGGAAAATGTTTCACAAGAAGATCAAAATGTTTTGGAACAAGTCCAGAATCAAACGGAAACAATCAGTGCCGAAACGATTATGTATATCATAATTGGTATATTCTTAATCATTGGCGTTACATTCTATTACCGATATCGGAATCGGTTCATTCGAAGAGATTCAAAAATAGCTGTCGATGAAAAAACATATAGTGAAACAGAGAAGTCTCCATTCCTTTTCAGTGAGAAAAAAAAGAATAGCAAAAAGAACATACCTAAGAACGAGATACGAAAAGCCTTTTTTGAACTCGAACGATGGGCAGCGAAACACCAGTTAGGCAGATATTATGATGAGACTGTCGAGCAATGGCTACAACGCTTGCAATTGGATCCAAATCGCTATACAGATGCCATTCATTTGTATCAGAAAGTGCGTTATGGGGAACAAAATGTAACGGAAGACCAAAAGCGTCATTATACTGACCAGTTAACCGATTTAAAGAATACGCTTAAACAAAAACTGACTTAGAGATATATGCTCTCTAAGTCAGTTCTATACTCATTATTCGCTATCGGATTCCGAATCGTCTTTCGCCTCTTCAGAATCTTGCTTTTCGTTATCTTCATTGGAAGATTCATTCTCATCAGCTTCTGTTTCGGATTCATCCGATTTGTTGGATCCGAATAAACCTTGATATTGATCATCGGATACGTCAATCTCACCTTTGTCCATGGCTTCTTGAACTTTGGCATTATAACTTTGAGGATCGACTTTGCTAGCTAATAGTTGCTCTCGTAATTGATCTTTCATTTCATCAAATGGCTGAATTTCTGTTTCGGATTCACGAACATCTTCCACAAGGATTACATGCCAACCGAATTGGGACTCAACCGGTTCACTGATTTCGTTTGTTTCCAGTCCATACATAGCATCTTCGAAAGGCTTGACCATTTCTCCAGCTGTCGTATAGCCTAAATCCCCACCGTTCGCCGCAGATCCATCTTTCGAATATTCTTTCGCTAACTCTTCAAAAGACGCACCATCGTTATATTTTTTGATGATTTCTTCAGCTGTTTCTTTTTCATCGACTAAAATATGTCTCGCTTTACGTTCTTCTTGCATACGTTCATAATGTGTTTCGATTTCTTCTTCGGTAATTTCAATGTCAGCAGTCGCTGCTTCGAATTCCAACTTACTAATATAAAGTGCTGTACGGAATTCTTCTTCGTTTCGATACCCCTGTTGATTGATGAATTTGGTGAACTGAGGTCCAAGTTGTGTTTTGAACTCTTCAACTTCCTGTTCGAACTCTTCTTGGTCGATATCAAACTGACCTTCCAGTACAAGTTTCTTCGTCATGCTTTGTAGGGTTTCTTCTCCGTATTTTTCTTCCAACTCAGCATGGAATTCTTCTTTCGAAATAGAGCCATATTCTGTTTCCACTACCTTTTCGGAGTCATCTGACTGGCAGGCAGTCAAAACAATCGCAAATCCACCGATTGCCAGTCCTTGAACTATTTTTTTCATCACGATTAACACTCCCTGTATGTATTGATTCTTAGGTCGTTTATGATTGTCAATAAACAACAAAATCATACCTAATCACAAAGATAAATATACCATAAAAATCTTTTTCTGAACATGAGCTAAATTCCGTTAATTGCCTAATCACTCATTTGGTCATTTACATAGTATAGAGTAGTTAAGCAACCAAGGAGGTGAATTTATGTCAGGCAAAGGAGGATACTACGGCGGTGGCTTTGCGTTGATCGTCGTATTGTTTATTTTACTAATTATTGTTGGTGCCGCTTGGTTCTAAGGGATAACGTGAAAAGTGACTGATCTTGGATAATTCCAAGATCAGTTTTACATATCGACCGTACGATCTTAATCAATATGCTATCCGACCGAAAGCAACCGCGTATACGTATATCAAACGTTCACCATAAAATTTGCCAATAAAAAAGACGAGTCGTTCGCCGACTCGTCTTTTGAATTTGATTTTAGTATAAGTGAAAAACTTCATAATACGAAGAGAATAATAGAATTAGCATCGAGACATTAATTGTCCGGTATACTTTACTGCTTTTTTCTGCTGACATTTCTGATTTGGTACAAAACTTATGCGTCAATGAATTGAATGAGTAGAAGATAAATACAGCGAATCCAATGTAAAAATAAATCATTTTCTTGTACCTCCCAACTTCGGTCTAAACAATTTAATCTCGCACCAGTATATCAAACTCATTTTGTGATTTTTCAATAACTGATTTTTTTGGAGCCCGAAGTATTGAAAATAGCGTCAACCAATCGTGTAAAGACATGCCGATATGAATGGCTGCCATGAACAATAGGATTGGATGATAAGCTGGAATATAATAAGCAAGTATAATTAAAGGTAGTGTAATAATCAAAGTTGGTGCAATAATTGATAGAATTGATGTTCTCTTTGATAACGTTGATTCCATTTGTGCTTTCAATGAAACAATAATTTTATATTTTATTTTCCATTTGAGATGGATTGTTTTATTCGTAAATAATATAGGAGCCACATGCATTAACTTATGCATGATTGGCAACAAAAATAAACTGATAACTACAGTCGCAAAAGGAGGTTCAATTAATTGAACGTGTTGAAATACAATCGAAAACGGCATATATAAAACGATAAAGGCTGAAATTGCTGTTAAGATTGATAGAAGAAGTAACCTATTTTGACCGATTTCTTTCGTGACATTAACTGTTTTCCAGCAAGTCATGTTAAAACCCCCATTCGAGAGAAAGAGTGATAGATTCCTTTATATGCTCTATGCATATTCCTCTCGAATAATACGCCCTATAGAAAGAAAATTCAAGCCTATTTTCTTAAAATCAATATTTTCTTTTTATCCCTGATAACGAACGATTTAAAATATCGATGTAATCCGCACCATATAGCTCTTCAACAATCGTTTCCAGCTCTTCGAATTCAGGGAACTGTCCACCTTCTGATTGAAGAGACAAAGAGGCATAAACAATGGAATTTTTATCAGGATCCATTGCTTGCATTGTTTCGATGAAGAGCTCTCGACCTTCATCAGTCAATTCTACGTATGTGCTTCTTTTATCATTTACCCGCTTGGACAGACTGACCAACCCTCTTGCTTCTAACTTTTTAGAGAAATTAAATGCAGTTGAAACATGCATCATACCTAGTTTTGATACTTCGGAAATCGAGACGCCATCCAAATGGTAAGCGATCAGTAAAATATGATGTTCATTGAGGTTCAAATTAAATGGCTTGATCCAGTCTTGCCAATCTTTTTCAATACGCTTCCAGATTGCTTTCGTCAATTGAGCCATCTTATGCGCGTAAATCAAAGATTCTTGTAAGGAATAAGATTCATTTTTCACGTTGACTACTCCTTCGAATTTAAAAATGAAAGGTGAAAACAGGAAAGTTGGGATAAAATTCTTGGATCTGATTAATGAAAACTTCTTTCATTATAATAACATACTTATTTAGGCGTTGTATAAGGACAGATGAATAAATGAGGTTTATCAAAAGAAATAACCGGGTATTGTTATTATGAAGACTGTGAAATAAACTTTATGCAAGATGAATAAGAATTACATATAAAAAAAAGACCATCCTAGTCGCTATAGAATAGTCATTCAATCTCGTGATGATTCAATTGTTCAAATACCTCTTCAAGTGATTTGTGGAATAAAATGGCCTCATGGATTTTTTCTTCAATAAACACACGCTCCTCAGAGTTACTTAAACCTCGTAGTTTATTTTCGATAAAATTCAGATTGTTCTTTTGTTGTTCAATCGCATCAAGCCATCTGCGTACGTATGTTTTCATAAATTTATGATAAAGATCTTCTTTCGCTTTATATAAATCTTTTCGTTCTCCTTTTCTCCAGACTCTTTCAATTAAATTATAATCAAGCAATGTCCGAGTTGCGTTGCTCATTGCTGTTTTGCTTTTACCTAAAGCTTCTTTCATCTCGTCTAAGTTCATTGGACGATTACTTAAGTAAAGAGTTACAAATAACTGTGACTCTGATGGGTTTAAAGCAAACATCTCCAATGTTTTGGAGAATTCCGAGATAACTTCATTATGAATATCTGTAAGCTGTTCAGTATAGTTTTCCATTGTCATAGATAATGACCCCCTGGCTCTGCTCATATTCACCATACTAAACAATTACAAAAAATGAAAACCTCAAAGTTGAGAGAAAAACGACGTTATATGAAGTATTTAGAAGTATTACCTTTGATAAGTTCGTACAGTTTAAACTGTACAGAAATAATGGACTGATACGACTGTTTTTAGACATTGAACTTTCACACACTAACCTCTATAGTATAAAGAGTGTCGTATTACAGTTCGGTTACAAATTAGTCCATTAGTAGTACATTTAATAGAATAAGAGAGGTGAGAGAATTGCCTGTAATTGAAGTAGATAATTTGTCGAAAATTTTTGGGAAGAGATCAAAAGAAGCTTTATCCTTATTGGATGAAGGCCTTTCCAAAGATGAAATTTTAAAGAAAACAGGCTGTACGGTTGGTGTAAACCGTGCGAAATTCCAGGTAGAAGCTGGAGAAGTATTTGTTATTATGGGACTCTCAGGAAGTGGTAAATCAACACTCGTTCGTTTATTGAACCGGTTGATCAATCCAACTGCCGGAGATGTTTATGTTCATGACGATAATCTATCAACAATGAATAAAGAGGAACTACGTCGTGTGCGTCGTGAAAAAATGAGTATGGTTTTCCAGAAGTTTGGACTATTCCCGTTCCGTACCGTACTTGAAAACACAGTATTCGGAATGGAAGTTCAAGGGATGGATAAAGAGGAACGTGAAAAGAAAGCAACAGAAGCACTTGAGCTCGTTGGACTTGGAAGCTTCATACATCAATACCCAAGCCAGCTGTCCGGTGGTATGCAACAACGTGTAGGACTAGCCAGAGCTTTAGCGAATGATCCAGAGATCTTGCTCATGGACGAAGCGTTTTCTGCACTAGATCCATTGATTCGTAAAGATATGCAAGATGAGCTAATGGATCTGCAAGAAAAAATGCAGAAAACAATTATCTTCATCACTCACGATTTAGATGAAGCATTGCGTATTGGTGACCGAATTGCATTGATGAAGGATGGTTCCATCGTTCAAATCGGAACACCGGAAGAAATCCTGATGAATCCAGCAAATGATTATGTAGAAAAATTCGTTGAAGATGTAGATCGTTCGAAAGTATTGACGGCTGAAAATATTATGCTCCGTCCAGAAACGGTCGATTTTGACAAACATGGTCCTCGCGTTGCATTAGAAAGAATGCGTGAACAGGGACTTTCTAGCATTTACGTCATTGACCGAACCCGACAGTTAAAAGGGTATGTCAATGCGAATGATGTATTGGAAGCAAGAAATAATCAAATCACAAGTTTAAAAGAAATCATTCGAGATGATATGCCGACAGTGGAAAAAGAAACACCGATTCAAGAGATCTTTGATGTTATCCATGATTCCCCTGTACCTGTCGCAGTTACAGAAGAAGGGAAATTACGTGGAATCATTATTAAGGGAACGTTAATCGCCGCCTTGGCAAATGTGAACGGAAATGGGGTGGAAGACAATGCTTGATTTTATTCCAAGTCTTCCAATAGCTTCATGGGTAGATGACGCTGTTAAATGGGTTACCAATACATTTGAATTCTTTTTCGATCCAGTCAAAGATAATTTTGGATGGTTATTGGATATATCAGCAGAATATCTATCTATGATTCCGCCAGTAATTGTTATCCTTTTAGTTGCTGTACTGGCATTCTTTATGAGTGGCAAGAAGTTAGGTTTGGCAGTATTTTCAATTATTGGATTACTGTTTATTGAAAACCAAGAACTGTGGAGCGAACTAATGTATACATTCACATTAGTGCTATACTCCAGTTTGTTGGCAGTTGTGATTGGTATCCCAGTGGGTATACTAATGTCTAAGAGTAATACGGCTGAAAGCATTATCCGGCCAATCTTAGACTTTATGCAGACGATGCCTGCATTCGTTTATTTGATTCCAGCAGTAGCATTCTTTGGAATCGGTATGGTTCCTGGTGTATTTGCGTCCTTTATTTTTGCGACACCACCAGTTGTCCGTTTTACCAACCTTGGGATTCGTCAAGTATCTACAGAGTTGGTTGAGGCATCAGATGCTTTTGGTGCAACCGGTCAACAAAAGTTATTTAAAGTAGAACTGCCGATGGCAAAGCCAACGATTATGGCAGGAGTCAACCAAACAATTATGTTGTCATTATCAATGGTTGTTATTGCATCAATGATCGGTGCATCCGGACTAGGAAGAGACGTGTTGTCTGCACTTCAACGTGCGGAAGCAGGTGCTGGTTTCGTAGCCGGCTTTGCGATTGTTATCTTAGCGATCATTATTGACCGTTTGACTCAAAACTTTAATAAATCGAATCAATAAATAACGTAAATTTTATTAGCGTAGATTCAACCATGGGATTCCCTTTCTCACACTGAGAAAGATCCAATATATTTATTATTTAGTAAAGGGGAGTATTAATTATGTTTAAAAACGTTGGAAAGCGTTTTGCGTTCATCGCTGTTTTAGCATTGACGCTTATCGTAGCAGCATGTGGCGGTTCAGATGGTGATAGTGAATCATCTGGAGATAACGGTGATTCATCAGGCGGCTCAAACGTAGGCGACGGTAAATCAATCGAGCTTGTTTACGTTGAGTGGGATACGGAAGTCGCTTCTACACATGTTATTGGAAAAGTATTGGAAGACTTAGGTTATGATGTGACACTAACTCCACTTGATAACGCTGTTATGTGGCAATCTGTTGCGAATGGTGAGTCAGATGCTATGGTCGCAGCTTGGCTACCAGCTACACACGGAGATCTATTTGAAGAGTACAAAGATCAAGTTGTTGATTTAGGTGCTAACTTTGATGGTGCGAAAATTGGTATGGTAGTACCTTCTTACATGGACATCGACAGTATTGAAGACCTACCAGAAGTTGCTGATGAATTAGATCAAACAATTACTGGTATTGAGCCAGGTGCTGGTGTTGTAAAAGCTTCTGAAAATTCCGTTGAGGAATATGGTTTAGACGGATGGGAAGTACAAACTTCTTCTAGTGGTGCGATGGCAACAGCTTTAGGTGAAGCTATTGACAATGAAGAACCAATTGCTGTTACTGGTTGGTCTCCACACTGGAAATTTGCTGAATACGACTTGAAATATCTTGAAGATCCAAAAGAAGTATACGGTGGTGCTGAAGAAATTAAAACAATGGCACGCCAAGGACTTGAAGAAGACCTTCCAAACGCTTACAAAGTTTTGGAGAACTTCTCTTGGGGCGAAGAAAAATTCAATAACGTAATGCTTGAAATTCATAATGGCACAGATCCTGAAGAAGCTGCTGCAACCTTTGTAGAAGAAAATCAAGATCTTGTTGATGAGTGGACTGCAGACGTCGAGTAATCGACTGTTTGACTTCAAACACATATACCGGCAGAAATGCTGGTATATGTGTTTTTTTGCTCAAAAATTTTTGTTAGGGTAAACACACAAATTCGGGTAAGTTTCGATAACGGCCGTTGGTGTCAGGCGATTCGCTTACGGCGAGTGCTTGTACGAACAAGACATAAGGTGACATTTGAGATAAATTGCATGTCTTCTATACCGTCGGGCACAGTTCGAGCCTTTCTCGGCCGAAAAGCACAAAAATAAAAGGCTGGAACAAGTCAAAGTTATAAACTCATCAGCGTAGGAAATATACGGAGACTTCTGCGGTCAACTAAATGCGGCCACGTCCTGTGGCCAACGTTGACACTAGCCCGTCCTGGGCGTCGGGAGCAAAAGCCTAGGTGAGACCCCGCAGTGCGAAGCACGAGGAGGGTCAACAGCTGCCCGCGATATAGAAGACACTGCGGTTTACCGCAGATGTCGCCTTATGCCCTATGGGTAAGAGCACAGTATGTTTCCGAAGCGGGTATTTCCGCTACACTAAATTAGAATGTTCGTATCTGGATTAACTTTAAAGATTTTGTTCCAGCCTCACTATATCGTATAAATAGAAATAGTGGGTAAAATCATCCGTAGATGATCTTACCCACTAATCTTAGTGTGTTTATTTTTCGATAGGCAGAAGACTCTTTCTTCAAAAATGCAACAGGCATTTTTGGCGAGAGTCGTTCAATGCTACTTTCGGCTTTCACTTATCCTTTTGTCTGATTTGAAGAACTGTTCATTTTTTCTTCCAACTCTTTGATACTATCTTCAATTTGCATTAAATGATTTTGTAAGCTTTCTTGATGGGGTTCAATGGTGTCTTTCCAACTCTCCACAGAAACTTTTATATCTTGGGAAAGGTCTTTCATCAACGCAGCGCCTTCACGAGAAGTTTTTGTAATTTGTTCTTTCAATCTCTTACCGTCTTCTTGTAGTTGATTTGCTAAATCCTTCAGTCGGCTGCTTTGATCTTTCACTTTTCCCCGAAACTCCTCACCAGAATTCGGAGCGGTTAATAAAGAGATCGATGCGCCAACAACACTACCGACTACAACACCAAATACAAGCGATTTTCCGTTTACCATATTACCTAACCCCTTTCTTTTCTCACTGTCATTATATCATTTTTCCCGAGGTTGATTCGAAATAATCATCACATTCAGAAATGTTGTTTTAAAAATGATGTATTTCATGACGACGAAAAAATGGCTACCAAATTGTATACAACAACTTGGTAGTCATTTTGCATGTCCTGTGTGATTTATAGCGCTGAAGAGATTTTCTCTGCAAGCTGTTGCAGTTTCTCAGGTGTATAGTCATCATTATGTTGTTCCCAGCTTACCTTTAAGCCGTCATTTTCGTCAAAACGAGGTAAGAAGTGTAAATGAAAATGAAAAACACTTTGGTCGGCGAAAGAACCATTGTTGTTTACTAAATTCATACCTTTTGGATTGAATGCTTCTTTGATGCCGTTCGCAATTTTGGGCGCAACTTTAAATAAATCGGAGGCTGTTTTTTCATCCATTTCATAAATGTTTTCATAATGCTTTTTTGGAATTAATAAGACATGGCCTTCTGTAACTTGTCCGATATCCATGAAAGCATAGACATTTTCATCTTCGTAAACCTTTGCCGATGGTAGTTCGCCATCGATAATTTTGCAAAATATACAATCAGACATGAAACTCCTCCTTATTAATTATCTACTTTTATTGTAGCGTAACTCATTGTCGAATGACAGGAGAAAAACACATATTTATCAAAAGCGTATTAATTTTTGTTATGATGGTGGAAGATAGTTTGTGGGAAGAAGTGAGGGATTTAGTTGGAAAAATTGTTACGGATTGAGAATTTAGTTGGCGGCTACACGAGAGACGATGTGTTGCATGGCCTGTCCTTTCATGTAAAAAAAGGTGAAGTTGTTGGTTTGATCGGTTTGAATGGAGCTGGAAAGAGTACAACAATTAAACATATTATCGGTTTGATGACACCTAAGCAAGGTAGTATCGAAATAAATGGGCAGACAATCCAGGATGATTTAGAAACGTATCGACGTGAGTTTGCATACATACCTGAGATGCCTATGCTTTATGAAGAGTTGACATTGGATGAACACTTGCATTTAACGGGAATGGCTTATGGATTAGATAAGGAAACATATGATGAGCGGGTAGGCTATTTGTTGAAGGAATTCCGTTTAGAGTCTAAACGAAATTGGTTTCCGGTGCATTTTTCCAAGGGGATGCGCCAAAAAGTGATGATTATGTGCGCTTTTTTGGTTAATCCTTCCCTTTATATTGTGGACGAGCCGTTTGTCGGCTTAGATCCTTTAGGAATTCAGTCTTATTTAGATACGATGAATGAAATGAAGGAGCAGGGAGCGGGTGTCTTAATGTCGACACATATTTTAGCAACCGCTGAGCGTTACTGTGATCGGTTCATTATCTTGCATGATGGGAAGATTCGTGCGAGCGGCACACTAAAGGAATTGCAAGATGAGTTTATAATGCCGGGTGCTAGTTTGGATGATCTCTATGTACGTTTAACGAGAGACGAGGGATAAGATGAACACCAATCAGTTATGGAAGGAACGATTCAATCAACATATAAAAATGCTAAGCCGTTATCTGAAGCTGATGTTCAATGACCATTTAGCATTTGCGCTAATATTTTTTGTAGCGGCTTTTGCTTACTTTTATCAGCAATGGTTGCAAACAGTTCCGCCAGATTTTCCAGTCGAGTGGATTATGGCCATTATATTTGGATTCTTAGTCACATTCAGTTCCGTCCGCACATTTTTGAGACAAGCTGATGAAGTGTTTTTGCTACCTATCGAAAATGAGATGAAGCCATATATAAGAAATGGTTTTATCTACAGTTTAGTGATTCAAAGTTACTGGATTGCTCTCTTTTTATTTGCCTTAACGCCACTGTTGATGGTTGTCAAAGCGGATATTACCATTGGTCGAGTGTTGGTGTTGTTTGCATTCTTTATTGTTTTGAAGATAGGCAATTTATTTGCAGGCTGGTTTACTCAAAAAACACGTGATACATCTTATCATTATCTTGATTACATTGTACGTTTAGTCACCAATATATTACTAATATTTTTTGTCGTATCTGAAACTTGGGTTCTAGCTGCTGTTGCGGTAATTGTGTTTATCGGCATCATGTTGGTTCACTATTTCCAAGTTAATGTAAAAAATAGTTTTCCATGGGATTTATTGGTTGAGAAAGAGGAAGAAAAACTTCAATTCTTCTACCGGATGGCCAATCTTTCAACGGATGTGCCGAATTTAAAGCAAAAGCCCAAGAAACGTCATTGGCTCGTTCGTTTAGTCACAAGTTCACTATCTTTTAAGCAAGAGCAAAGTTTTTTCTATTTATATAGTATTACCTTTTTGAGAAGCCGGGACTATTTTGGAATGTACTTTCGATTAATTCTTTTATCGATCTTCTTTGTTTATTGGATTCCACTATTCTGGGGAAAGGTTTTCTTTAGCCTTTTATTGTTGTTCGTCAGTGGATTTCAGTTCATCACGATTTATCACCACCATAAAGGGTTGGATTGGATTAAACTATATCCAGTGTCTGAAACGGTGCGAAAAAAAGCAATCCATCAACTGATTTTATTGTTAATGATCATTCAAATTCTTGTGATTTTCCCTGTTTACATTTGGTTTGGGAATATTGGAAATGCATTGATTTTTACTGGTTTGGCCATCGTTTTAACCATTTTGTTTGAAACATTTTATTTAAAGAATCGAATGAACCGTATGAGTGATTCCTAAAAGAAACTGCAAACGGGTCTTCAAGGTGAAGACCGTTTGCAGTTTTTGATTTTGATCTATGAGTTTTAAATTAATATTTTGTATCTCCTCTTTTGAAAAAACGTAATTGATGGAACCTCTATCCAGTTTGTCAGCACATGATTTGGGGAAGAAAATTAAACATCTTAGAAATTTCGCAAATCTTCTCGTTGGGGGTTCATGGATGGACAAAAACACAAAGACTTTCAGAGAACGCATGAAAGAAAAAGCGAAAGCAATAGGCCCAGGTGCACTCATTGCAGCATCCTTCATAGGTCCTGGAACTGTTTCAACGGCAACTGAAGCAGGAGCCTCATTTGGTTATGCCCTCATTTGGGCAATTGTATTTTCGATTATCACAACGATATTTTTACAAGAAATGGCCGCTCGTCTCGGCGTTGTATCCGGTAATGGTCTTGGAGAAGCCATCCGGGATCAATTTGAAAGACCGTTTTTAAAATATAGTGTGGTCATTGTAATAGGGTTTTCAATCGGTGTCGGTTGTGCAGCGTACTTAGCCGGTGATTTGACAGGTGGTGCCCTGGGGATATCCATGATGACTGGTATACCGCAAAATTATATTGCACCTGTTATTGGTGGCATCATTTTGATTCTTTGTTTAACAGGTAGTTATAAACGGTTTGAAAAGATATTAGTCACATTAATTGCCATCATGAGTGTGACCTTTTTGACTACCATGATTGTGATTCAACCAAATTTATCAGAAGTATTTCAGGGAGCATTTGTTCCATCAATCCCATCTGGCTCAATTGTAGTGATTGTTGCATTGATTGGTACGACTGTTGTTCCTTACAATCTTTTTATGCATGCTTCAAGTGCGAAGGAAAAATGGAAGAGTCCTGATGATTTAAAAAAGGCTAGATGGGATGTTTTATTGACGATTAGTATTGGTGGTTTAATTACGATTGCGATTATGGTAACGGCAGGTGCGATTATTCGTGGGACTGAAGAGGCTGGAATTGAAGCACTCGCGACTGCATTAGAGCCAACGCTCGGTAGTTGGGCCAGTACATTTATAAGCATTGGCATGTTGGCTGCAGGTTTTTCATCGGCAATGGCTTCCCCGCTTGGAGCAGCTTATACAATAGGTGGCCTGACGAAATGGGGGACAAGCTTTGATCACTGGCAGTTTAAAGCAATATTTTCTACTGTGATCAGTATTGGAATTATCACTTCAGCAATCGGATTCGAGCCGATGCAACTGATTCTGACTGCACAAGCATTAAATGGTTTAATTTTACCAATTATAGCGATTTCCTTATTGATTGTTGTGAATAATAAGAATGTCATGGGTAAGCACGTTAATTCCTTGAAGTTAAATATGATTGGCGGGGCGATTGTCGTCATCGTCAGTGGTCTGGGAATTTACAGTTTGGTTGATGCGGTTTCTTCATTCATGGATGCAGTTTAATGACTGAGCTCAATCAACTATCCGAATTTGCGCACTTACAGTTCGATGTAAGTGTGCATTTTTTGTGTGAATAACATTTTGATCCTTTAATGCGTTCTTATACGGAAGTTCACAAAGTGGCCGTTTAGTGATAAAATCGTCAAGGTTTCGTATAAAGGGAGCAGGATAGAAATGATAGAACGAAAGAGAAGAACAACATCAAAAAATTATTTGGAACAAATGATTTATGTCATTATAGGGTCATTTATTGTCTCGTTTGCATATAATGGTTTTTTACTGCCGAACTATATTGCTGCAGGTGGCGTGAGTGGGATCAGTACAATTACGGAAGCGCTATTTGAATTAGAACCAGCTTATGTGATTTGGGGCATTAATATCCCGATTCTCATCACATCATATTTTTTATTGGGAAGAGCGGCTACATTCCGTTCACTTGTTGGCTCATTGGTATTGCCTTTCTTCGTATTTTTGTCGAGAAATATTGAACCATTTGCGACAGATCCACTTTTAGCAGGCCTTTTCGGTGGGTTAGGTGTCGGTATCGGTTTAGGAATTGTATTTTTGGGCGACGCATCAACGGGAGGAACGTCGTTGATCGCTCAGTTCATTCACAAATTTACGAATCTATCACTTGGTGCAAGTCTAGCAATCATTGATGGGTTAATCGTCATCACAGCCATGATCGTGTTTGATATTGAACTCGGTCTGTATGCATTGATTGGACTTTACTTGACGAGTAAGTCTATTGATCTCATTCAAACAGGCTTTAGCCGGTCGAAGGCAACATTCATTATTTCGGATGAGTATTTGGATGTTCAAGAAGCGATTTATACGCGTGTCGATCGTGGAGTGACACGTATCACTGCGCAAGGTGGCTTTACAGAGGATCAACGGCCTATATTAATGTGTGTCGTGAATCATAATGAAATTGCTGCGTTAAAACGCACCATTAGAGCTGTCGACCCGAAAGCTTTTGTCATTGTAATGGATTCATCAGAAGTCTTAGGCCAAGGATTCCAAGTTGAATAATGGATAAGTAGAAAAATAGACGCGAACAAAGATGAACAATCTTCGTTCGCGTCTATTTTAATAATACTTACTTTTCTTGAGCCTTTCGGTAGCCATGCAGTAATGCTTTCGCTGCTATAGGTAATGCTCTTTCATCGATATCAAATTTTGGATGATGATGTGGGTAGGCTTCCCGGCCTTCAATCTTTGCTCCAGTAAAGAAATAGGCACCAGGACGTTCTTGTAAGAAATAGGAAAAGTCTTCGCCGCCCATCACAGGAATAATCTCATATGCTTCTTTTACGCCAGGTATTTCAGTGCCTTCTTCAATATAATAATTGGCTTCTTCCACATGGTTAATGACAGGAGGATAGCCTTTGACATAGTTTAGTTCATAGTCAGCACCGTAGCTTAATGCGATTCCTTTTAAGATGGCATGCATTTCTTCGATGACTTGTGTTTGAACATCCTCATCTAAATAACGAACCGTTCCAGTTAGACGAGCTGAGTCAGCGATCACATTAAAGGTCGATCCCGCATGAACTTCACCAAGGGTGAGAACGGCTGCTTTTAATGGATCAATTCGGCGGCTGACGATTTGTTGCAATTCGACGATTGCTTGGCCAGCCATGACGATCGCATCTTTGGTTTGGTGTGGCATTGCGCCATGACCGCCCCTGCCTTGGATAGTAATTTCAAAACGATCGGCTCCAGCCATAAAAACACTCTTCGAGGATTCAATCGCATGAACGGGTGTTGTTGCCCAAAGATGAGTGCCAAATATCACATCTACACCATCAAGCGCTCCATCTTCAATCATTGGTTTTGCTCCGCCTGGTTCTAATTCTTCAGCAGGTTGATGAATTAGAGTTAATGTTCCTGGAAGTTCATCCTGAAAAGGAAGGACAGCTTCTGCAACTGCCAGTAACGTTGCCGTATGACCGTCATGGCCACAAGCGTGCATCACACCGTCACGTTTAGATTTGTAAGGTACATCATTTTCTTCTTGAATCGGTAATGCATCAAAGTCAGCTCTTAAAGCGATGTTTTTACCTGGTTTCCCACCTTGAATGGTTCCGATAATGCCATATCCACCGACATTTTTTCGGAAAGGAATCCCAAGTTTGTCATAACGATTCGCAATAAAGGCAGCGGTTTCTTTTTCTTCAAAAGATAATTCAGGATGTTGATGTAAGTAACGACGATCTTCCACCATTTGATCTGCCAACTGATCAATCTTTTCGTAGACCTGATTCCACACATCATTCACTCCCCACACACTATTTATAAATAGTATATCAGACGAGGGAAGAACTTAGAAAAGGATTTTTTTATTCGAGGCTTGTCATAGGCTAGCTCGTAGTCAGTTAGATGGTTAAAAATCGTGAGGGGAGTTAGCCGCGTCTGCGCTAAGTGAATGTTGAGAGATTAAAAACCCTGAAGCGGACGTGATTAACCCTGAAGGAATAGCAAAAAACCCTGAAGCGGAAGTGGTTAACCCTGAAGGAATAGCAAAAAACCCTGAAGCAGACGTGATTAACCCTGAAGGAATAGCAAAAAACCCTGAAGCCAACTCAATTAACCCTGAAGATTACAAAATAAATCACAAACTAACGATTAATTATTATTCGGAAATCGAAAAAAGTTACGTAGCACACAAAGTTACCCCTGTACATGGTTGCGACTACCACGCACAGGGGTTGAACAGTTCTTATTAATTAAAAAAATTAACTAAGTCGAGGGTCTTCTAATAAGCGTTGCATTTCTTCTTTGTGACCTGTTTCATCAGCAATGAAATCTTCCAGTGTAACGACTAATTCCGTGTACCCAAGTTCCTCTGCTTGCTTCTTACGTTCTTCATACCGTTCAATTGTATCTTTTTCATTTTGTAACGCTTCTTCAAGCATCTCTTTTACGTCAGTCAGTTGCTTAACTTTAGCTGGAGTGGTGGTCGGTGTGCCGCCTAGCGTCTTAATCTTTTCAGATAAATATAATGCGTGTCCGATCTCATCAGTGCTTTCTTCTTGGAAAAAAGGCTTTAAAACTTGTCGGTACATACCAGAAACAACTGCCGCATTATAAGTATACATAATGACTGCTGCATATTCGTGCGCTAAATCATCATTCAATCCGTCGATTAATTTCTGTACATTTTGGTCCAAACAAAATCATCCTTTCTGGAAAAATTACTATATTACTTATATACCCTTTGAAATTTGTATTAAACAATGAATCAGCCTCAAGACGGAGAGGAAAACAACCTAAAGAATGTAGGCACGCTATGAATTTTCTTATAAGATGAAGATAATTAAATTTGTAACTATTCAAACAATAATTAAGCGGCTATAATCAAATCATAAGTAGGTGGAAAAATGTATACATTCTTTAAGTGGATGTTTTCTTTATTTTTAATATTTATTGGCGTAGCTTTAGTTCTACGAAATCTCGACATTATTTCCCTGGAAATATTCGACGAAATTTGGGGTGCTTGGCCACTACTCGTCGTATTATTCGGGCTGATTTCCTTCATACACTCATTTCAGGCTCATAAATTTGGTAGTTGGAAGGTTGGTTCATTTCTCATCATATTCGGTGGTTTGCTTTTTGCCGGAAATTACAACTATATCGATTTTAAGTTTTGGGATATCTGGCATTTATGGCCTTTGATTATCGTGTATATCGGTGCTTCGATGTTACTTGAGAATAAAGGGGCCCATGTAGAAGTGAATATGCCGAAGAAGGATAAGAAGATTAAAGAAAGTGTTACCTCTCATCAGCAACAAGACGACAGTCTGAATTATTCTAGAGAGAAAGAAAAAAAGCAAAAAGTGAAATATGCTCAAAAATCCAATCAATTAATCGCAGACCGTAGCTTCAGTAGGGATAATTGGGAGGTCCAATCGATGAGCTTAAAAACGGGTATTGGAAATCTCTACTTTGATTTTTCAAAAGCCTATATTCCTGACCAAGAGTCGAAGATTATATTGAAGGGCTATATAGCGGACATTCAGATGAAAATACCGGAGGAGATTCCTGTGAAAATTTATTCGAAAATATCGATTGGAGAGACGCGTGTTGGCGATGAAGATCAATCCGGATTCAGCAATTCAATTGCGTATAAAACCGAAGACTATGATCAGGCAACACGGAAGCTAAATATCGTGATGAACTATCAAATCGGCGATATTCAAGTCGTTTTTGTCTAGGGGATGGAAGCATGTTTAAACAGTTAAAAAGTATACGATTTCAAATGATTCGTAAAGAATTGAAAGTCATTTATTTCTCATTGTTTATTTTGGCGTTATGTCTCTTTTTTCTATATTCCGTCTATCAACCGATTTGGTTAAGCTTACAAGCTATTTTTCTATCCCTAGGTTTACTCGTACTTATTATGACTCCTGTCGGTATTTATCTAACCTTACAATCTACCAACAACATTAAAAAACGGTTGGATGTCTATTCAGTCTTCCTATCAACATTGTCTGAAGGAAAGTATGAGGCCGAGCTATTAAATCTCGAAGAAAACGATGAACTTGATTTGATTGGAAACGAATTGAACGGTTTAGCGAAGAAGTTAAAGGATCAAGTTCGTTCCCTTCAAAAATTAGCCGATGAGAAAACAGATTTGGCGAATCAAGCGCACGTGGCAGCTACGATTGAAGAACGTCAACGTTTAGCAAGAGATTTACATGACGCCGTCAGTCAACAGTTATTCGCATTGACGATGATGTCGCAAGCAACCGTCAAAACGATAGAAAAAAAGCCTGAAGAAGCGATAGAGCAGGTAAGGGAAATTTCTGAAATTGCTTTACAGGCACAAAATGAGATGCGTGCTTTGTTACTGCATTTGCGACCAATTCAATTATCCGGCGAATCATTAGAAGAAGGGATTAAGAAGCTTACGAATGAATTGAAACAGAAATCGAATTTGCAATTTGATGTGAACATTGATGAATTGCCAGAACTTTCCCAAGCGAAAGAAGACCATTTGTTTCGATTACTTCAAGAAGCGCTATCCAATGCATTACGACATGCAAATGCAACGAAAATCACTGTGAATATTAAGGAAAAGTCCGACGCCATACACATACATATTAGTGATAACGGGATCGGGTTCAACCTTGAAGAACAATCCCAATCAAAAACTTCCTATGGCTTAAAAACAATGAGAGAACGCAGTGAAGAGATTGGCGGAACGTTCCGAATTCGTTCCAAAGAAGGTCAAGGTACGTATATTGATGTTCGTATACCTAAATAAGAAGGCGGGAGAGGTTGTTATGGAACCAATCACAGTCGTTTTAGTGGATGATCATGAAGTTGTCAGAAGAGGTATGAAGACGTATTTGATGACGGAAGAAGATATTGAAATCGTTGGTGAAGCTTCAAGCGGGAATGAAGGGGCTCGGCTCGTTTTAGACTTGAAGCCCGACGTTGTATTGATGGACTTGATCATGGAAAATGGCACCGGAATTGAAGCGACCGAAAAAATCATTGCTGAAAACCCATCTTGTAAAATCATTATATTGACTAGCTTCTATGATGAAGAACAAGTCATTCCAGCATTGGAAGCGGGGGCTTTTAGTTATATGCTTAAAACGTCCGCTGCAGAAGAAATTGTCTCGGCCATTCGAAAAGCGAAACGTGGAGAAAATGTTATCGAACCAAAGGCTGCAGGAGCGATGATGAATAGGTTTCGAACACCAAACAAGGATGCACATGATGAATTAACGCAACGAGAGCGGGAAGTTTTAATATGTATTGGAAATGGTTTGACCAATCAAGAAATCAGTGATGAATTATTTATTGGCATAAAAACAGTCAAAACACATGTCAGCAATATTTTAAGTAAACTAGAGGTACATGACCGAACACAAGCCGCCGTTTATGCGCACCGGAATGGTTTAATGACAAAGCAAACGTAAAATAAATGTAGTAGTTCAGTTTTAAGTGATAATATTAATGCACTTAAAAGTGAACTGCTTTTTCTATATGAGTTCATAGCAACAAAGTATAGTTTCAATTTATCTCTCGTTCTAATTTAAAAAAGTTCAAATATGTATCCAATTTCAATCAAACGAATGGAACAAACAAGCTAAAAGTTATTTCACAGTCTTTTTTTTACTTTAAGGTTCTGTTAAAGTTTAGTGTTGATTTTCTATTGATATAGAACTGAGTTGTTGAATTGTGGATAGCGTTGGTGGCGACTCCTGCGGGTCAACTAAGAGCGAGGTTGGGACAAAATCTTTAAAGTTGACTTAGATACGAACATTTAATTTAGTGTGGCGGAAATACTCGCTTCGGAAATATACTACGCTTTTCGCGGGCAGCTGTTGAGCCTCCTCGTGCTTCGCACTGCGGGGTCTCACCTAGGCTTTTGTTCCCGCAGAAGTCTCCGTATATTTCCTACGCTAAGTTAGATTGTTATTCGTGTTTCTGAGTTTATAACTTTGATTTGTCCCAGCCCCAACGTTGACACTAGTCCGTCCTGGGCGTCGGAACAGCACGAGTCTCGAGACCCCACAGGCCGTGGTCTTGGGCCGATGAGGCTCGAGCCGTGCTCGCTGTAAAGAAGACACTGCGATTTATCGCAGATGTCGCCATTATGCCCTTTGGGTAAAAGCGTCCACCGATAGGGGATCACAATATCAACAACGGACTTTAACAAAGCCTACTTTAAAGGCATACTAAAACGAGTGCTAATCCACGTCACAATTTTTGTTATGGTTTGTTTCAATCTAATTCAACTGTTTAAATTTCATGAAAAATTCAGTTTAATAATGGAATAACAAATTATACATGTGTACATAATGTGCATAACGTACATAATATGCTATTATAGGAGGTGAAAGGAGATGATTAGAGTGAGTGCAATATTGAACGCAACAGATGTCCGGAAGAATTGGGGTCAATTTAACGATGATGTCGTTAGAGAAGGACCCAAATTTGTCAAAAGGAACAGAGATAAATGGGCTGCATTAAGCTCAGAACATTTAAAAGTAGCTTTCTCTGACTATACTTTTACAATCAGGTACTTGCAGGAAGAAGACGGTACTATTACCGCTTCTCTTGATAAATTTGATATTGTTGAGAACGGTGACACCGAAAAAGAAGTTCTCGACTTAGTTGTAGATGAATTGATTGAGTATGCAAATGAATATCAAAGTAATTTTAATCTGTATTTCGATTCTCCGAATAGACGTGATCAGTTCCCTTATATTATGAATGTTTTAGCCCAAGATAGTAATGATGATGTCAAAGGACTAGTTTCATGCCCAGTTGGAGAGAAATAGAGCGCTTTTGTAGACGAGACGGCTGGGAAGAGTTCAAGAAAAAAGGTCATCACATCTATTTTAGGAAAAAAAATAACGATGGAACTGTAAAGCGTACAAAAGTATCTAGGGGAACAGGAGAAGTCAAAGGTCATTTGTGGAAAGAAATTCTAAAAAAGCAATTACAAGTGACAGAAGAGGAATTTAATGCTAAGAAATAACTGATAAATAAATATATAAGTTGCTTTTTTCATCATTTTAATAGCAAATAATACATCAATTGGCATCATATAATTTCAACTAAAACTAAAAAGCCTTGGCGAAAGGGTAATGGACCTCAACGCCAAGGCTTACTTCATTTAAAGGATTATTCGTCCTCTGGTTGGATAACTTGGTATTTCTTCGCGTACGATGGACCAGCAGAATAAGATGGTTTTTCTTCTTTTTTATCCGAAGAAGATTTGTGTGATTGCTTAAATGATTGAGAGTTTTTCCACGTCTCAAAATCCGATTCTTTTTCCCATTGTGTTAATACGACGTACGTTTGATTATTATGCGGTCGTAGTAATTTAAACGCTTGAAAACCGGGTTCATTTTCGATCATTCCTGCTCGGTCTTTGAAGCGGCTTTCAAACAGCGGACGGCCTTCATACGTAACAGGAATATGATTCATGACGAAAAACCCCTTTGATGACAGGGTGCCAGCCTCACCAATAACTTCGTATTCACGCGCTTCACTGAATGGATTTTCACCACTGTTTTCCAGGACAGCTAAATACTGATCTTCATCTTGGGCAATAATAATTTCATCAGATTCTTTTTGTAATTCAGCTAAGTAATCATAGGTTCCGTTTGTCATCCATAGTTTCTTCATTAAAAATGCCTCCTTGGTCAATAAGGTGATATTTTTGTCGCATTACGTCGACTGTAATATAATGAAAAGAGTTTAATTGGAAATTATTGAGGTGGAAAATTTGGCATTCACGATAAAGAAAAAGTGGAAATGGGCTTTGTATGCCATACTAGCTCTTCTTGTTTTAAGTGTGCTCGGTTATCTGTTTATTTTACTAGGTGGAAGATTCGTTGTCGATGAAAAGCATTTTGTTTTTTCGGAATCCACCGTCATTGAAACCGAAGACGGAGAGCAAGTCATGAAATTATATGATGAAAATCGAACGTATGTGGCGAGTGATCAAATCCCCGATCATGTGAAAGAAGCTTTTGTCGCTATTGAAGACAGGCGGTTTTATGATCATAGTGGGGTGGACTTCCGGTCGATTGCACGTGCTGTTTATACCGACGTCGTTACATGGAGCAAAAAAGAAGGCGCCAGTACGATTACTCAACAATTGGTTAAAAATACTTCGTTAACGAACGAAAAGTCCTGGCTACGGAAAACAAAAGAAGCGATGGGTGCTATCTATTTGGAACGAATCAAGTCGAAGGACGAGATATTAGAGTATTATTTAAATGAAATTTATTTCGGACATGGCATATATGGAATCGAGGAAGCCTCACAATTTTTCTTTTCCAAGTCTGTTAATGAACTATCGATTTCCGAAGGCGCAATGCTGGCTGCTTTACCGAAAGCACCCAATACGTATTCTCCGTTAAAAGATAAAGAGAAGGCAATTGAGCGAAGAAATCTTGTCCTATCAAATATGTATGAACAAGACTATTTAACTGCCGAAGAATTAAAACGGGAGCAGGGAAAAACGATTGGGCTTAATCAAAGTGATCGCCAAGATTCTCCGTGGTTGAATACGTATATTGATTTAGTCATGAACGAAGTAGAAAAAGATTATCACCTGACGAAGAACGAAATACTAACAGGTGGTTATGATATTACAGTAGGAATTGATTTAGCCATCCAAGAAACGACCTACCATGAACTTCAGAAAGATGATTATTTTCATGGTTCACAAGAGAACATCCAAGCTGCAATGGTTGTTTTAGATGAAGAAAACGGACTGATTCGGGCTGCACATGGCGGACGAAACAATAATCGTGGTGATTTGAATCGACTTCACGTAAGAAGGCAACCAGGCTCAACAATGAAACCAGTGATTGTTTATGGTCCGGCTTTGGAAAAAAGTATTTACGAACCGTATACCTTAATCGATGATGTGCAAAGAAGCTACGGGGATTATCGTCCGAAAAATTACGATGGTGTTTATGAAGGCAAAGTAACGATGTATGACGCATTAATAAAATCGAAAAACGTGGCAGCCGTCGACCTTTTGAATGAAATAGGCGTCAATTATGCAAAAGATTATCTTGAAAATGTGGGTATCCAATTTGAAGAAAAAGGTCTTCCAATTGCATTAGGCGGAATGGAAGAAGGGCTAACTCCGGTCCAGATGGCTTCACTATACAGAACGTTTTATGATGAAGGGCGTTACATCACACCGAAATCTGTTGTTGAAGTAAAAGACCGTGATGGAAATGTGTTGGAGCGTGACGAAGACGAAGTGAAGCGGCTCTTCTCTAAGCAAACATCTTGGTATTTGACACGAATGCTTGAAGGGGTCGTCACAGAAGGTACTGCTAGCTTTGTGGATTATAATAAAGCACTGGCAGGTAAAACAGGATCGACACAACATCCGCATCGAAGTGGTGCGTATAAAGATGCTTGGTTCGTCGGTTTTAACACAGATTATACGATTGCCACATGGATTGGTTATGATCAAAGTGATGAAGAGCATTATATGACCCAAGGAAGTAAAGCACCAACTCAATTAACGACGTCAATATTCCGGCAATTGGATGAAACGCATTCGTTTCCTGTAGCTTTTGAAAAACCAGAAAGTGTGAACGAATTGGAAAAGCCTGTCCGTTTGACGAAAGTCACGGATTTAAAGGCAAATGTATCTGTGGGTTGGCGCAGTGGTATCCATGTCAAACTAACGTGGACACCATCAACAGATGAGCGGGTCGTCTATCATATATACAGAGAGTCGGGTAATGGACCTAAGAAAATTGGCGAAGTAACAGGCGAAGGAAGTTACCGCGTCAACAGTGTGAAAGTTTTTCAAAATCCATCTTACTTTGTTGTGCCGGTCAATCCACAAACCAATGTGGAGGGCGAGCCATCCAATACAGTAACCGCTTTTTGACCGTTGATTGACATCGATGGTCACTAACCATGAACTTGACTGAAAAGTGTCTTGATATTCGTCAAATTCATGACATTTGCGCTCTTTTCCTATACACACATCTTTATTTATTTTATAGTGAAGATTGAGAGTGGATCGTATATGAAGGGTGATATAGAATGACAACGTTTAATGATACTATTTTGAGAGCTTATAATGGAGAAAAAACAGACTACACACCGCTTTGGTTTATGCGCCAGGCGGGAAGATCACAACCAGAATATCTTAAGTTAAAAGAAAAATATTCATTGTTTGAAATTACACATCAGCCAGAACTATGCGCCTATGTGACAGAGTTACCTGTGCAAAATTATAATACCGATGCGGCAATTTTGTATAAAGACATTATGTCACCATTGCCACCAATGGGAGTAGACGTAGAAATTAAGTCAGGCATCGGGCCTGTCATTGATGACCCAATCCGAACGATGCAGGATATTCAGTCGTTACGTCCGATCAATCCAGAAGAAGATTTGCATTATGTCATGGACACCATCCGTATACTAACGAAAGAAAAATTATCCGTGCCGTTAATCGGTTTCAGTGGTGCTCCTTTTACATTGGCTAGTTATATGATTGAAGGTGGACCTTCAAAGCAATATAACAAGACAAAAGCCATGATGTATAGTGAACCGAAAATGTGGTTTGCTTTGATGGATAAATTAGGCGATATGGTCATTGATTATACGAAAGCACAGGTAAACGCAGGTGCAAAAGCGATTCAAATTTTTGATTCCTGGGTAGGAGCTGTAAATGCGCAAGATTATCGCGTATTTATTCGTCCGGTCATGGAAAGAATCTTTGAAGCGTTAAAACAAGAAGGCATTCCGACAATCTTGTTTGGAATCGGATCGCGTCATTTATTGAATGAGTTTAATGAACTTCCTGTATCAACGATTGGACTGGATTGGCGCACATCGATCCAAGAAGCAAGAGAAATGGGTATTGATAAAACACTTCAAGGTAATCTAGACCCAGCATTTTTGTTGGCCGATTGGGAAACGATTGAAACACGTACAAAAGAAATTTTAGACCAAGGAATGAATCAATCCGGCGGTTATGTCTTTAACCTTGGACATGGAGTTTTCCCTGAAGTGAAGCCTGAAACGTTGAAACGTTTGGCAAGCTTTATTCATGAATATACACGAAGCTAAGTGAAGGAGTTGAACGAATATGTCTAAAAAGACAGTAGGACTTTTAGTTATGGCATACGGCACACCCTATAAAGAAGAAGATTTAGAGCGTTATTATACGCATATTCGTAGAGGGAGAAAACCGACCGATGACATGGTGGAAGACTTAAGAAGCCGATATAATGCCATCGGTGGAATTTCACCATTAGCCCGGATTACAACAGAGCAAGCTGAAGCACTCGAAGCAAAATTGAACGAACAAAGTGATGAAGTAGAGTACAAGTATTACTTAGGTTTGAAACATATTGACCCATTTATCGAGGACTCCCTTAAGCAAATGGCTGATGATGGGATTAAAGAAGCGGTAAGTATCGTATTAGCGCCTCATTATTCCACATTCAGCATTAAATCCTATAACGGAAGAGCGCAAGAGGAAGCTGAGAAACAAGGAATCGAATTGAAGTCTGTTGTTGATTGGTATAACGAACCAGGCTTCATTGAATATTGGGTCGAACAGATCAATAAGATATATGGTGAAATGTCAGAAGAAGAAAGAAATAATGCATGCTTAATTGTATCGGCACATAGTCTTCCAGAAAAAATTCTTCAAGATGGTGACCCTTATAAAGAGCAATTAGAAGAAACCGCTCGCTTGATTACAGAACAGGCAGGCATTGAAAACTATGCTATAGGCTGGCAAAGTGAAGGGAATACACCTGAACCTTGGTTAGGACCGGACGTTCAGGATTTGACGAGAGATCTTTTTGAAGAACATGGTTATCAAGCTTTCGTCTATGCTCCGGTTGGCTTTGTATCCGATCACTTAGAAGTTTTATACGACAATGATGTAGAGTGTAAAGAAGTTTGTGATGATGTACAGGCGGCCTATTATCGTCCGGAAATGCCAAATACACATCCGAAATTTATTGAAACATTGGCAAAAGTCATATCAGAACTGTAAACAAAAAGGAGTGGCAATAATGGAGCGCAAGCGACAAACAGTAGCCATCCTAGGTGGCGGGATTACAGGACTGACTGCTGCTTATTATTTAATAAAAGAAGATCTGCCCGTCAATATTGTGCTGATTGAACAAGATTCAAAACTAGGTGGAAAAATCCAAACGTATCAATCGGATGGGTTCACGATTGAAAGAGGACCCGATTCATTTTTGGAACGAAAAGTAACTGCCAAAAAACTTGTTGAAGATCTTGGGTTGGAACATGAATTGATTCGCAATGCGACTGGACAAGCTTATATTCTGTCAGAAGACCACTTGCATGCCATGCCGAAAGGTGCTGTCATGGGGATTCCAACGGATTTCGATGCTTTTGAACAAACAACGTTAATTTCCGAAGAAGGAAAAGAGTTGGTCAAGCAAGAGTTGACGAAAGAAAAAATGGAGCCAAAAGAGGATTTGTCCGTTGGTGAATTTTTCCGTTACCGATTAGGTGATGAAGTGGTTGATAAGCTGATCCATCCATTGATCTCTGGTATTTATGCAGGAGATATTGACCGGCTAAGTTTGCAGGCGACTTTTCCTCAGTACTATCAATTGGAACAGAAATATGGCAGTTTAATTGAAGCTTTACGAGAAACGCAACCGAATAAAGCATCTAAAAAGCCAAAACAAGGACAATTTTTGACATTGAAAGATGGGTTAGGTTCACTTGTTGATGCATTGCACAATGCAATGGAACCAGTAGTAGATGTCATGCTCGATACAGAAGTGAAAAGTGTGGAGAAAGACGGAAAGGGCTATCAGATTCAGTTGGATGACAACCAGAAGATTGTTGCAGATCAAATCATTTCCACACTTCCTTTTGAAGCATCTAAGAAAGTGTTTAATGAACCTGTATTGTTCGGACAAGTGTTGGAAGAAGAGAATACTTCAGTAGCCAATGTGGCAATGGCTTTTCCATACGAGGCAATCGAGCAATTGCCTGAGGGTACTGGATTCGTTGTGTCCCGGAAAGGTGATTATCGAATTACAGCTTGTACATGGACGCATAAAAAGTGGCCACACACGACACCAGAAGGAAATCTACTTCTCAGGACTTACGTCGGTAAACCTGGTGATGAAGAGATTCTTCAGAAAAGTGACGACGAAATCATTGATATTGCGATCAATGATTTGAATCGCGTGTTTACCATTAAACAAAAACCAACTTTTCAAGTAGTTACTCGATGGGAGAATGCTATGCCACAGTATACCGTTGGACATATTGAACGAGTCAATGCACTTGAGAAGGCTTTAAAAGATAAGCTACCTGGTGTATATGTTGCCGGGAACAGTTACCGTGGCGTTGGGCTTCCGGATTGTATGGACCAAGCGATCGAGGCGGTCAACCAAATTAAGAATAATCACTTTTAATAACAAAGAAGCTGCTTCTAACAGTCTGACAACGGACCGATAGAACAGCTTCTTTTATACATTTTAATAAAAACTACCACGAAGAAATGTGGGTGGCATTTCCTCGTGTCGGAAGTTTGTCTGTTTGCAGATTCAAACAGATGGTTAGGATTGGATTAAGAATAGAACGAGCTAACAATTCACATTGTTTTAAACTACTATATAACAGGAGTGCATTTTTCGCATTTATTCGTATAGCAATCTGCCTGTTCTACCATTGGTTTCTTACAGCTGTAACAACGTTTCTTCGGTAGGTTTTTAAAAAATTTTACAGGTGATTCGAGCATTTGAATGCCTCCTTATGTTTATTTACTAGTAGTATACTGTATTAAAACAAAAATGTTAACTATAATCTGTATCATAACAACAAAACAGGAGGAAAGAACTATGAAATTTACTGTAATTGGGTATTGGGGAGCGTACCCGGAAAAAGAAAGTGCGACATCTTGCTATGTATTGGAGAACAATGGGTCGACCATTGTAATGGATCTGGGAAGTGGTGCTTTGTCTCGTTTGTTTCAATACTACCGCTTAGAAGACATTGATGCAGTTGTTCTTTCGCATTTTCATCATGACCACGTAGCTGATTTAGGTTCTTTACAATACGCTTTGTTGGTTCAACAGCATTTAAATGAAACAAACACGAAAATACCGATCTACGCGTCAAAAGATAACCCGAAAGACTTTCATCGATTAACACACAATGGTACAGTCGGGAAAGCTTATCAAGAAGGACATGATCTAACCATCGGTTCTGTTCATTTTTCATTTTTGAAAACAAAACATCCAAAACCATGTTATGCGATGCGGATAACAGATGGAGAAAAAACAATCGTATATACAGCCGATACTTCATTTTTTCCAGAACTCATTGATTTCACAAAAGATGCAGATCTGCTCGTTGCAGAAACGAGTTTTTACAAGGGAATGGATGGAAAGAAAGCGGGTCACATGACAAGTGAGGAAGTCGGAAAATTAGCCGAAAAAGCAAACGTAAAAGAATTATGGCTCACACACTTACCACATTTCGGTGACCATGAACAGTTATACAATGAAACAAAAGAGCAGTTCGAAGGAACAATTCAGTTAGCCAAAGAAGGACTTAGCTTTTCAACATAAAATCTTTAACGCGAACCGTACTCAAGTTGAATATTCAAATGTAGTTATTTACAATGAAGTTGAACATAAAAAAGGGAGTGATTAAGCAATGTTGTATTATATCGATGCAAATGACGGAATTAACGACCCACGTATCAACCTAGCTTTTGAAGAATATGTTTTGAAGCATTTGAACATCACGAGTGAAGATCAGTACTTGCTTTTTTACATCAATAAGCCTTCCATTATTATTGGTCGGAACCAAAACACAATTGAAGAAATAAACAAAGACTACGTAGAAGACAACGATATTCAAGTTGTTCGCCGACTCTCTGGTGGTGGAGCTGTCTATCATGATGAAGGAAACTTGAACTTCAGTTTCTTGGCAAAAGATGAAGGAGATAGCTTCAGTAACTTCAAGAAATTTACGCAACCGGTTGTTGACGCATTGAATAAATTAGGTGTTCCAGCAGAATTGACTGGGCGTAATGATTTAACGGCTGATGGGAAGAAAATTTCCGGAAATGCTCAGTTTACGACGAAAGGTAAAATGTTTTCTCACGGTACACTGATGTTTGACTCAGAGGTGGAAAACGTTGTTCGTTCGTTGAAAGTAAAATCAGAAAAAATTCGTTCTAAAGGAATCAAATCAATCCGTAGTCGAGTGGCGAATATTTCAGACTTTATGGACGAGAAAATGACGACAGAAGAGTTCAAGGAAGTTATTTTGAAATACATTTACGATACAGAAAACTTAGATGAAATTCCTCGCTACGAATTAACGGATGAAGACTGGGATAAAATCAACCAAATCTCTAAAGAACGTTATCAGCAATGGGATTGGAACTATGGAAAATCACCTAAATTCAATATTCAGCATTCGAAGCGTATTGAAGGCGTCGGCTCATATGACTTCCGTCTCGAAGTGAAAAAAGGCATTATCGAAGACGTAACTATTTTCGGTGACTTCTTTGGTATCGGAGAAGTACATGAGCTTGAAGATAAATTAAAAGGTGTCCGTTACGATCGCGAATCCATTTTAAAAGCAGTTGAAGATGTAAATGTACAGCATTACTTAGGAAAAATTGAGCAAGAAGACTTTCTTTCTCTCGTTTACTAAGCTTGATTAATTTAGGGTCATCCAAAACAGGGATAGAGCGTAATTTTAAAGCTCTATCCCTGTTTTTTGTCTTTCTAATCGAGGGTGGCGCGTAATTTTTGTTGTCTACCGTTGAATAGAGCGCTTCTAATCGACGGAAGCACGTAATGTTTGTGCTCTACGGTTGAATAGAGTGCTTCTAATCGACGGAAGCACGTAATGTTTGTGCTCTACGGTTGAATAGAACGCTTCTAATCGACGGAAGCACGTAATGTTTGCACTCTACAGTTGAATAGAGTGCTTCTAATCGACGGAAGCACGTAA
>NZ_VMHF01000008.1:0-92146 GCF_007559355.1 Allobacillus sp. SKP2-8
CACATTTTTTTCGACACTCGAGGGTATAGAACGCATCTATAGGACTTTTCACCACATTTTTTTCGACGCTCGGGGGTATAGAAGGCTTCTATAAGACTTTCCGCTGTAATTTCAACGCCGCTTGAGCGTATAGACGTGAGCATGGGCAGTCGATTCGTAATGGACCCGACTGATTACGTGTATTCCTTAGGATGTGGCTGTATTAGATGATCAGAAAATGTTAGAATAATGAGAGGACAAAGACAATCAATAATAGGAGTGAGTTAAATGAACGAAAATCATTTCAACAGAATGAATAATGATGATGGATTCGTTGCTGCATTGGACCAAAGTGGTGGCAGTACACCAAAAGCACTTGCTGCTTATGGTATTCAAGAGGATGCTTATTCAAACGAGGATGAAATGTTTGATCTTGTCCATGAACTTCGGACAAGAATCGTCACTTCACCAGCGTTTTCTTCGGATAAAATTTTAGGTGCAATTCTTTTCGAACAAACGATGGATCGCAAAGTCGAGGGTAAATATACGGGCGATTACCTTGCAGATAAAGGCATCGTTCCATTTTTGAAAGTCGATAAAGGTTTAGCTGAAAAAGAAAATGGCGTTCAAATGATGAAGCCTATGCCTGAGTTAGATGAGCTATTACGTCGTGCGAATGAACGGAATATATTTGGAACGAAAATGCGTTCAGTCATCCATGAGCCGAATGAAGAGGGAATTAAAGCGGTTGTCGACCAGCAGTTTGAAGTAGCGAAGCAAATTATTGACGCTGGGCTAGTTCCAATCGTTGAGCCAGAAGTCGATATCAATAGTTCTGATAAAGAGAAATGTGAAGAGATATTGAATCAAGAAATCCTTAAACATGTCAACGAACTATCTGAAGACCAAAACATTATGCTTAAACTGACTATCCCGACAAAGGTCAACCTTTATAAAGAGTTGATTGAACACCCTCGTGTTGTTCGTTTCGTCGCCCTTTCTGGTGGTTATTCACGTGAAGAAGCTAATGAAAAATTAAAAGAGAATGATGGCATGCTTGCCAGTTTCTCTCGTGCACTTGTCAGTGAATTGAATGTCGATCAAACAGATGAAGAATTCAATAAAACACTTCAAGAAGCCGTTGACTCCATCTATGATGCTTCTGTGAATAAAAAATAACGTAACATTTAATAAACCTGAGCCCTCATTTGAAGGCTCAGGTTTGTTTTTTATTTATTTAGTTTAATTTCTTTGTAAACTTGTCGACCATTATGGCAATTGCACCGTCACCAGTAACGTTTGCAGCTGTACCGAAACTGTCTTGCGCCATGTACAACGCAATCATTAGACCTAGTGCTGTTTCGCCAAATCCTAGCATGCTACCAAGTAATCCTAAAGCAGCCATAACCGCTCCACCTGGCACACCCGGTGCAGCAATCATAATGATTCCTAGCATCATAATAAATGGAAGCATTGTGGCGAAGCTTGGTAGAGAAAGCCCTTCAGTCAACATCATAACCGCGACGGAGCATGTAACGATTGTAATTGTACTACCTGCTAAGTGAATCGTTGCACTTAATGGGACCGCTGAGTCCGCTACTCCATCAACGACATTGTTTTGCTTTGATTGTCTTACAGTTACTGGAATCGTTGCCGCACTAGACATTGTTCCTAACCCGGTAAAGTAAGCTGGTAACATCGTCTTTAACGCACGGAATGGATTTCTTCCAGTAATCCCTCCAGCAACTACATACAAAATCAATATCCAAATCCAATGAACGATAACTGCCATGATGAGGACGACTCCGAATGTTTGAAGCGTTCTGAACACCGCCCCATCGGCAGCTAGCTCACCAAAAATACTCGCGATGTAAAACGGTAAGAGCGGAATGATAATTTTCCAGATTAACCGCTCGACAATTTCTTTACCTTCGTCAAAAAACGCTCTAATTGTTGGAGTATGTATGCGCGTAATTCCTATACCGAAAACAAAAGCCAATACAAGCGCTGTCATGACTCCCATGATTGGATCAATGGTCAACTCAAAGAATGGTTCAAAGCCAGCAGTCTCTTCAGCACTTCCTCCACCTTCATTCACAAGCATCGGGATAATAATAATTGCAATAAAAAATGCCAGTGTACCCGCTAGAACTGTTGATGAATATGCAATCGCGGAAGTCACGCCGAGCATCTTCCCCGATTCCTTCCCAAAGCTCGCTAGTCCACTAATAATGAAAAAAACGATAATCAACGGAATTGTAAATCCTAAAAATTGGCCAAAAATTTCTTTAAATGTAACGATGATACGAATTAGAAATTCAGGAGCAACCAAGCCTACAGCAATTCCCAAAATCACTCCAATTAGTAATTTTACTATTAACTTCACGTGAATTCCCCGTTTCCATTTTTGACGTAGTATAGCATTGAAACAAAATCACGACAAGAATAAATTCGTATACCTTCATTAATTTTGCTTTTAATATAAGTATAATCTGCTATTGTATCATGTTATGTTTCAGAATATAAAAAAAGAAGCCAGGAAATATTCATTGTGACATTAGTTTCCTGGCTTCTTTATGAATTTTCTATTCTATTATTTTTTAGGTTCTAAGTCTTCAATCGAGTCAATATCCATGTAAGTCGGTACACCTAAACCTATTTTCGCACCTTCTAGGTTCTTCCCTAAATCTTCATATTCGCCTTCATATTTTTCGTAGAAATCCCTGTGCGTTTGCGGCATCCAAGGAGCTAAAGAAGCATCTGCGTCTCCAGCAGATACAGCTTGGAAAACGATTTGTGGATCAACGGGTGTCAATGTTACATTAAACCCTTTAGATTCCAAGGCAATTTTAGCGACATGGGCAGATGCACGTTCAGAATCCCATGGAGTCAACGCTAACTCAATATCCTGACCATCAACAGAGTCTACACCTTCAGACCAGCTATCGACTGTTTCTTGGTTTTCGTCAACCCAATCTTGTGCTGCTTCTTCAAAGTCTTTTTCTTGAGCTGCTAGCATGATCGATTCCATATCGTCTACTTCCCAGAAGAAATTATCAAGAATTTCATACGCTTCAGGCATGTCTTCTTTTAACCCTTTACGAGCAATTGTAGTGATATATTCTTCCCCACCGTAGACACCTTTTGGATCATCAATATATTTAATGTCATACTTTGCGAACATATAATGCGGGTTCCAAGCTGCTACAATAATTTCTTCTTCATTATCAAGCGCTTCACCTAGTTCCGTCAACATGGCTGCTGTAGAGGATTCTTCATGTGTCCAACCCTCAAGGTTGTCATACTCTTCCAACGCCTTATTTGTCGCCTGGGAAATTCCAGCGCCAGGCTCAATCCCAGTGATGGTGTACTCAACTTCTTCACCAACATTCACATCGCCATTTGATTCACTTTCCGCACTACTTTCATCTGCATCTTCTCCACCACAAGCAACTAATGCCAATGATAATCCAGCAACAATTCCTAATTTTTTCAGTTTCATCATAATAAACTATTTCTTCCTTTCTTATTTAAATTCTTTTTGAGATTTTAAGTATATTAAAAGAGATCGATCAAAACCCTCCTTAATCTTTATCTCTACCCACCCTTTAATGTTACAGTGTTTTAATTTTCTAAACAATTCGCATTTTCGGGGTTTATTCAGCAAATGAGCTACTAACCTGTTAGATACACATCTTATTCTGAAATAATAAAAGATAGCGTTGAAATCATCTAAATAGCTACTGAATAGTCTCGGTGCTTTAGCAGACTAACTTAATAAATCAGAGAAATCAGTAGAAAACCTTGTAATAATGAGATGGCTATAAATAGAACCTTTTGTGCTGATTCTCCGTCTTTCCAGCGATTTTAATAATAAGGGTCCAGAAAAAACACGCCTTCTTAAACACATAAAATAACACCCTACCATTTACTTTTTCATGGTAGGGTGCTATTTTCGATATTTTGAACTAGATTATAATAGATATTATTCAGTAGGTTTAAGTTTTTCAACCGATTCAATTTCCATTTAAGATGGTACGACCAGATCGACTCTAGTGCCTTCCAAATTCGGTCCTAGGTCTTCGAGTTTTTTTCACCATTTGAATCATTTACAGTAAGAAACGAACCTTTTCTAATACGAGCTCGCTTAATTGTTTATGACCGTTTTCATTTAAGTGCATGTAATCAACTTGGTTCATGGTGATCGATTTACTAGCATCCAAGAAAGATAGATTCGTATCATCCAAAAACGCTTTCAAGTGACCTGGTAACTCCCTCGATTTCACGTCACAATTGAAACCCATCGACTTCCGGACCTCAGTCTTTTGATAGTCTGAACCGATTACTGGTGGGGCAATGACTAATACTTGAGTTGATTTGTTGTAAATTTCCTTGTGTGCGTGTTGAGCCTTTTTAGCCAGTCTAGTAATACCTTGAGCAATATTGTGAGCCGTCAGTCCAAACCGTTCTTTCGTATCATTCGTTCCTAACATAATGATGACCAATTCTACAGGTGCATGGCTCTTTATACAAGGAACGATATAATCCATTCCGTTCATTCCTTCTAGTAAGGGATCGTCCATGACACTTGTCCGACCAGGAAGCCCTTCTTCGATAATTTGATATTCATCACCTAATTTTTCTTGTAAAAGGCAAGGCCATCTGACTTCTTCCGGAAATCTTCTCATTGTTTCTGCATTTAATCCCCAAGTATTCGAATCTCCAAAACAAACGATCCGTTTTCTCATAAATAACGATACCACCTTATCTTGATATTTTTTGATATGCACCCGAAGCGTGATTATATGTCCCTTATTTTATCTTATATGGGTTTAAATTCGGAATTTATGTAACCTATTTGGCATGATATGTGACTTCTTTTTGGAGATATGCACCCCCATAAAAGATATATGCGCCCTGGCATGAATATTCCCGAGAAAGATGACTATATGCACCCAAATTACAGTTATATGAGCCAGATCCTCTCGATATGCACCCTCAACTGAACTTTATGCGACCTATTCGGAAACTTATGGGACCAAATAAAATAAATATGCGCCCAAAACCGAATTAAATGCGCCCAAAACAAGTATGGTTATTGGATAAAACAAAAATCACTACATTATGCAGTGATTTTTGAGTCGTGCTTATATTTCCTTCATATATTGCAATAATTGATAGACAGCGCCTTGTAAGTTGGCATCATTTCCGTTTTGAGCAAGCTTAATCGATAAGGATCTTTCAAAAGAACTCATGATACGATGATTGACGCGCTGTTCGAGTTTCTCCAGCAAATAATCTCCTTGCTCTGAAACGCCACCGCCGATAACAATCATAAGTGGGTTAAAGATATGTACCAACGTTTTGATTCCTAAGGCAACATCATCTACCCAGCGGTTAATGACAGACTCTGCTAACTTGTCCTCATTTTTGGCTCGCCAAAACAAATCTGGTAAGGAATCATAGTCTTCAATGACACTTCGAGCCCGCTTGCTTAAGGCTTTACTGGAGGCATATCGTTCATAACATCCCTCATCTCCACAAGTGCACGGCTCACCACCTGGATAAAGGTTCATATGACCAAATTCACCGGCAGAATAAGCAGCTCCATCATAAATCTCTCCATTAATCACAATTGCACCGCCAATCCCTGTGCCAAGTGTCATGCAGAGAAATTGATCAACCTGCTTTGCTGCATCTTTCCAATATTCCCCAACAGCTGCACAGTTGACGTCATTATCCACTGTAACAGGCAAACCGAATTCAGATTCTAATATTTCTTTAATATTTAATCCAGTATAATTTGGAAGCGAATCAGTCGCGTATATGACTGTTCCTTCTTTTCGGTTGATCTGACCGGCCGTACTGATAGCAATGCCAGAAAGCTCAAACTCAGATTGCAACTCTCCCACAAGATCTTTCACTTGATGAAGGATTGCAGGACCCCCACCTTTTACGTCTGTTGGTATGCTTGCCTTTGTTAGAATCTTACCATGATCATCCAAGACACCGTATTTGATACTTGTTCCGCCTATATCAATTGCTCCTGCTAACACGTTGCCTTCCTCCATTCATTTTCTATTATTACTATCTTAAGATGTCGACGAGGAATGTTGAGATTCCAGGGAGAAAGACGAGTAATAACATAACGACAACGATTGGTATAAGAAATGGTAGGACACCTCGGTACATGGTTCCAACCGGTATATTACCAACCCTTGATACAACGAATAATGCCATCCCCATAGGCGGTGTCAAAATACCGATCATTAAGTTTAGAATGACGAACGCACCGAAAAAGATCGGATCGATTCCAACACTCGTGACGACCGGAATCAATACTGGTACAACAAGAACCAGCAATGCCAACGCATCGATAAACGTTCCTAATATAATCAAGAGTAAACTGATCAATAATAATAAGAAAATCGGTTCCTCGGTAATTCCTAGAAATGTGTCAGCTACTTTAATCGCCACACGCTCTCTTGCTACGAATTGACCGAAAAATTCAATCGCCGCAAGCATAAGGATGACGACACCTGTCATTTTAAACGATTCAACAAAGTTTTCGTATGCCTTTTTCAATGTCAGTTCTTTATAAATAAAGAAACCAAGGAACATGGCATACACCGTACTGACAACAGCAGCTTCAGTCGGTGTGAAAAACCCCGAGAAAATACCTACGATGATAATTAAAGGTGTAAGCAATGCCCAGAACGCTTCCAAGAAACGTTTCCAGATTATTTTTAAATTCGCACGTTCAAGAACTTTGTAACCGCGTTTTTTCGCCATAACAAATGTCGTCACGAATAAAGCAATGGCGATTAAAAGACCTGGAACCAACCCGGCAATGAACATCGATGCAACTGACACGTTAGCGATGGCTGCATAAATGATCATGTTCAAACTTGGTGGAATAATTCCACTTAAAATGGAAGTCGCTGCGGTCAAGCCACCATTAAAATCATCATGGTAACCCGCTTTACGCATGGTGCGAATTTCCAATTGGCCAAGGCCACCTGCATCTGCCAATGAAGAACCTGACATTCCTGAGAACATTAAACTAGCTGTAATGTTCACGTGTCCGACTCCACCCGGAATATGTCCGACCAAAGCTAATGCAAAGTTGAAGATTCGATCGGTAATTCCTGAAGCGTTCATCAATGTACCCGTCAATATAAAGAAAGGTATAGCTAATAATGTGAAATTATTAATCCCATCAATCAATTGAGCGGCAGAGGCAAAAATGAGGTTCCAGTCACCTAAGGCAAAGTATGCAAGCGCAGCAATGAGTAATGTAAAACCGACAGGAATCCCGATGAAGAGCAACAGAATCCATATGATAAAAATAATCGCAATCTCCATCTATTCCACCTCCGCTGCTTTACTTTGACGCCATTCTTTAATCAATCGCTCAATTAAACGAAAGATCATTAATCCAGTTAGAATTGGTAGAGCCGCATACATATACACATACGAAATCTGTAAGGTTACCATTTCTAAATGTTCTTGTCTTTCGACGACTGTAAAACTTATATAAAACACCGTAATCAGTGCAGCCAAAATCAATAATTGGTTGAATAAATAAACCCATTTTTGTATTTTGGCAGGTAACTTATTCACGAAAACATCAATTGCCACGTGACCTTTATCTTTAATTCCAGCTACAATGCCTAAATATCCTGCGTAAATAAAAAGAAGTTTACTCAATTCCTCTGACCACACCAAGGGAACACCGACCCCTTGGCGTGACAGAGTTTGAGCAACTAAAACAATTAACATGATTAGAAATAGGGCACTGCCGATTATTTCTTCTAAGTTGTCATAAATTTTCTTTAACATGAATAATCACCTTCATGGTTTATGTTTATTCCGCTGCCCCTTGAATAACTTCCATATATTTCTCTGCATCTTCACCGATATCTTCATAGTAGCTAGGGTAAGCTTCAGAAACAGCTTCTCTGAACTCATCTAAGTTCGGCTCAGTAATCGTTACGCCTTCTTCTTCAAAGAAGGAAATCAATTCATCCTCTTGTGTCTGGAACAATTCCGTATGGTGATCTGTTGCTGCATCAATTCCTTCTTCTAAAATTGTGCGAAGATCTTCAGGAAGATCTTGATAGGTCTTTTCACTTACCACATACGTGTTGTCATTAACAACGTGATTCGTCAACGCAATATAATCTTGAACTTCATGGAAACTCTGTGCTTCAATTGTTGGAAGTGGGTTTTCCTGTCCATCTACCTGACCGGTTTGTAGTGCTAAGTAAACTTCACCGAAAGCCATTGGTGTAGGGTTTGCACCTGTGTATTCAGCATAGTCAAGCAATGTTTGTGCTTCTGGTACACGAAGGCTCATACCTTCCATGTCAGCAAGTTCCTCAATTGGAGAGTTGGAAGATGTTACACGCGGTCCGTTGTAAGCACTATCAATAACACGCATACCATGTTCTTCAACTAACTCAGCACGTAGTTCTTCACCGAATTCAGTGTTGTATACAACGTTTTTAATGTGATCGAAATCCTCAATTACATAAGGCATTGCCAATAGTTCTGCACGTGGGATCCACTCACCGAAACGCCCCATCTCTGCAAGCGTAATATCTAGCGTTCCATCCTGCAATTGGCCAAGCATAGACAGGTCATTACCTAATTGCGCATCTGGGAAGATGGTTACTGTCAAACGGCCATCACTTTCTTTTTCAACATAATCCGCTAAAAACTCAGCAGCTTTGTACTCATTTGCCTGTGTGTTTGGCTGCATACCGAATTCCAACTCATAAGATTCACCGGATGCTTCACTGCTTTCACCATCTTCACTGCTGCTTTCACTACTACTTTCTTCCCCATTCTCTTCGCCTTCGCTCCCTGAAGAAGAATCTTCATCACTACCTCCACAAGCTGCAATAACCAACAATAAAGCTAAACTTAAGAAAAATAACAAACTTTTTTCATAATTTTTCTTCCTCCCTATTTGGTTTCCACTTTATTCATTTTTTGAGAAAACTTCTCCGTGATTACTTGCGGTCGTGTGATGGCACTGCCGACGACCACCTTATAAGCACCTAGTTCCAACGCCTTTTTCGCTTTCTCTGGAGTATCTATGTTTCCTTCTGCAATGACAGGTACGTTAACCGCTTTCAATGTTTCTTCTAAAACCTCAAGCGGAACATCCCCTTGTGTATACGGTGTGTAACCGACTAATGTCGTAGCAACAATATCAACACCAAGCTTTTCGGCATGCACTGCTTCTTCAACTGTCGAAACATCTGCCATGAACTTTTGGTTTGGAAACTTTTCTTTCACTTCACGAAAGAATTGATCAAAGCTTTTGTTGTGTGGGCGAATTCGATTTGTAGCGTCAAACGCAATAACTTCGACGCCTTCTGTCGCTAACTCTTCCACTTCTTTTAACGTTGCGGTGATCCGAACTTCATTGTCCCCATAATCTCTCTTGATAATCCCGATAATCGGTAGATCAACCTCTTGTTTGATTGCTTGAATATCTGCGACTGTATTGGCACGAATGCCACTCGCTCCACCTTGATAGGCCGCCAATGCCATTTTGGACATAATGAGCGGGCTGTGAAGCGGTTCTTCTTCTAAAGCTTGACAAGATACAATTAATTTTTTGCTCATCAACTTATACTCCCACTAAGATGATTTATTTCCCTGAAGCTAAGATGTCAACGATCTCTGTTGCCTGTCGTTTTTTATCATCCGTTAATTCTTTGAAAGGGAACTTCATAAAGCCAGCGTCGACACCTTGTTCTTTCAGTACATGTTTGAGTGTCTGATAAACGCCGATGTTTTCCATTTTAGCGATTACTTGATTCATTTCTAGCTGTAAGCTTTGCGCTTTTTTAAGATCTGAATTTTGAATCGCATCAAATAATGCTTTCGCTTGCTTTCCAAGTAGACTGTAAGTACTGCCGATTGCTCCATCTGCTCCAGAAATAATGAATTGAAGCAGCATGTCGTCTGCACCACCGAAGAACACTTTATCCGGATACAGCTCTTTCAACTTCGTGAGTCTAGAAAGGTTTGTGTCGGAATATTTGACGCCAATGACATTTGGAATGGCCAATAACTCACCATAGTCATCGATTGTCATTTGTGTTCCAGTTAGCACCGGAATGGAATAAACAATCATTGGATGATTCGTTTCTTCTGTAATCCGTTGATAGTAAGACTTGATCTCTTCAAAACTGAACTTGTAATAGTAAGGGGTAATCGCTGACAATGCGTCATACCCAAGTTCCTTGGCTTCGTTACCCAATCTGATCGCTTCTTCTATGTTTAATGAACCGATCTGGCCAATCAGCGTTACGGCATCTCCAGCTTCATCTTTGACGATTTTAAGCAGTTCTTTCCTCATGGTTTCATCCATTAAGAAACTTTCTCCTGTTGAACCGCCGATATATAAGCCGTCGACTTTCATTACGTCAATATTCTGCCGAACCATTTTCAATACTTTCGTGTAGTGGGCAACCAGGTGTAGTGAGCGTCATTGTGATTCGAACATTATTGTCTTCATCGACATCAATGCCATAAACCAGTCCTAGATCGACCTATATGGATTGATGGGGATATAAGGGAATCCTATCCTTCAGGAGCTACGGCTAAAAAAATCTCTTTAAAAAAATGATTATGAAACAATCGGGTGCAAGAATGGAATAATAATTACGATTTTTCTTGGCTTATCGGGCTACTATATAATGTTGGTTATGACGCCCAAGTTAGGAAAAAGGGGGTGTAATAATTGAACTGGGCAGTACTAAAAGATGCAAAATGGTGGTCATTAACAGCAACGTCTTTATTATTAGGGGTTATTGGCATAGTGTTGGCAGTATACAATAATAGCTACTGGGCGTATTTTGTTATTATTTCAGCGATATTCACGCTTTTAGGCTCGAATAGAGGAGATCAATTAACGGGTTTGTAAAGCAAACGGGCGCGATTGTGGAATAACAAAATTAATATATGAAAAAGTCGCTCAACAATATGAGCGACTTTTTTCATTTTAAATTTATACTAAAACGTATGTTATTTTGTATGCTGATTTCGTTGTGATTTATGATGTTAAAATCCTACTGAAATACGGTGTGATTTTAAATGCTAATTTTATTGTTAATTTGCTTTTTCTCCACCAAAAGTGAACTACTTACCCGTTTAGGCGTGCTTTTTTTGTTGAATTTTGATTATCGCTTCGGCGCTAATTCAATGGCTTGATCTAACGCTTCCAGCATACTTCTTTCATCGGCAATTCCTTTTCCAGCAATATCAAATGCTGTTCCATGGTCGACACTTGTTCGTATGATTGGAAGGCCGACAGTGATATTCACACCCGCTTCAAGGCCTAACACCTTGATTGGCCCGTGTCCTTGGTCATGATACATCGCTACAACGATATCAAAATCACCTCGTTGTGCACGGAAAAATAATGTGTCCGCAGGAAGTGGTCCTTCGACATCAATACCTTCTCCTGTTGCCCGTTCGATGGCTGGAATGATTTTTTCTTCTTCCTCACCATAGCCGAATAATCCGTTCTCGCCTGCGTGTGGGTTAATGCCACACACACCGATTTTCGGCTGGTCAATCCCTGATTTGCTCAATGTGTCATGCGCTAAGCGGATAACTTTATAGACACGTTCCGGTTCGATCATGTTTATTGCATCAATTAACCCGACGTGGGTCGTCACATGGATGACTTTCAACTTAGGAGATGAAAGCATCATGGAAAAGTCTTTTGTATCGGTCAATTCCGCCAGGATCTCTGTATGTCCTGGGTAAATATGACCACCTTTATGCAGCGCTTCTTTGTTCAAAGGCGCTGTACAAATGGCATCGATTTTTTGTTCGTTTGCCAGTTCAATCGCTGTACGAAGATATTCAAACGCAGCATGACCTGCTTCACTGGAAACTTCACCAAAAGGAAGGTCTGCAGGTAAAATATCTAAATCAATACAAGCAATTTCACCGTATGTTGTTTCAAAATCCGTATCTCTATCGATCACTTTAATAGACGCTTCTATCTTTAAATTCTCTACTGCTTTTTTCAGCATTTTTGCATCACCAATGACGATTGGTGTAGCTTCTTTGTATATTCTCTCTGTCTGTAAACTTTTAACGATGATTTCAGGACCTACGCCTGCTGCATCGCCCATTGTAATTCCTATAATTGGCTTATTAGACATGGTTATGAACTCCTTTTAATTCAAGCATCGCATGGTGTATGGAAGTTTCAGTTCCAAACGCGCCTGCCTTTGTAATGACTAAGTAGTCTTTTTCCGGACCAATCAATGTTCCTAAAGGAATGCCTGTTTCCACCTCTTGTATAAGTTGAAAACCTAGCCCTCCCAGATGACGAGATGTATCTTTTGCAGTATCGCCACCCGTTAAAACAAAGCCGGTCAGATCTCTATTTCTAAAAGCTACTTGTTCGACGATTTCACCGATGCCGTTTGAGATTCGTTCACCAATTGCATTTTTAGTTAGTTTCAGTTTTTCACCGATTGCTTTCACATCGCTGCGCGCACGTTCATCCGAGGGTACATACAAGACGACATCTTTCTCTTTTGCAAACCCTTCTAAACACCGTTCAATATACGTTTGTCGAGCATATTCCCATTCATCTAAAAAGAAGATTGTCGGGTCGATTTCAACGGCTTCGATCTGTGGTTGGTTTGCTGCATATTGAACTTGCCCTTGTGTTACTTGTGATAAACTCCCACAAACTGTCATCACACGTTCCGCTCTTCGTTCGACTTGCTCACCGACTTCGCTTTCAAGACCTAATGTCTCTGGAAGGACTTCCGCCAAACCAGCAGAACCTGCCCAAATGACATTCCGAGAAATCGAGCTCATTTTCTTCGCACCTTCTCGGAGGTCTTCAAACGATTCAGCATCGCAAACAAGGTAAGAGATCCCCTGTTCTTTAAAGTTTTCAATCTTCTTCGCAAAAGAGTCATTATCCAAGTAAATGTCTTCTTGGCGAATCAGACCAACCGGCACGCCGATCTCTTCTTCAATCAATGCTGGAATCGATGAATTTTTCACCGGGTGTTTTGGATCTTTTGCCGTTTCTGTTTCTGCCAACTCCACGCCATTGACATAATGGATCCCATTCTTTGTCGTTCGTCCAAGTGATGGGAATGCTGGCGCGATGAAGATAAATTCAGGGCCAAAGACTTCTTCTAGTGTCTGTAACTCTGTACCGATATACCCTCTTAACGTCGAATCCATTTTTTTATAGATCGTAGTAAAACCTGCATTTTTCAAATATTCCCCAGCCTGGATTGTGATGGATATTGCATCTTTCTTCGCTAAAGCGCGCGAATTTGTATCAATCACCAAACCGTGGTTAAGCCTATTTGAGGCTTGTGGAATATCGAACAACACAGACGTAGGTATTCCCTTTTTTGTCAATTGAACACCTGAATCATTCGCGCCCGTCAGATCATCCGCTATAATTCCTATTTGTAATCTCATTGTTGATAACTTCCTTTAATGTTATTCATGCACCACATAATCGTCTGGTATATTCACACCTTTTTTCTCCAGACGTTTTACAAGAAATCCGATATAGATCGGTAGTAAGATTGCGGTCGTTACCGTAGATGCAGCTACCTGCACGGTCGCCAAGTCAACATTTGTTGCAAATGTTGCACTTGCCGCGGCAATTGCTGCTGGTGTTGCTACTGCGTTACCTGCTGTAGATCCTTCAGCCGCACCAGCAATCGGGTTCCATTTAAGTGCTTTAAAGACAAAGTACCCTGCTGTACCCGTGATAAATACTGTTGCTAAACCAAGAAGGACGCCAGAAAGCCCACCATTAATGATTGCATTGAAATCAATTCCCATACCAAGCGCAAACGCGAAGAATGGAATTAACATCGAGCTACCTTTATCCAAGAATTTACGCATTTCATCATCCAAGTTCCCTAACACCATACCCACAATGATCGGCAATAGTACGGAAATGAATGAAACGAATGAGAACAATCCGTCAACAAAGCCCATTGCACCGAAGATCGCCAATGCAACCATCGTAAAGAACGGACCATCGTTTAAAGCTAACAGGGAATAAGCTGCGCGATCTGTTTTGTCACCATATTGTCCAACTAACGCGACGTATAAACCGCCGTTACTGTTCGTCATGGCAGCAATAATTGCAATCGGTGCCAAGCCCAACCACAATCCATTTTCTCCTGCGAACATATACGCAAGTAAACCGAATATTGCTCCGACAAACCATTTGGTCGCCAACAATGTCGCACCTTTTCCAAGGCTGACACCGACGTTCCGTAGATTAATTTGTGCACCTGTACATAACAGGAATAGGGCAATCAATGTGCCTGCACCATCGACAAATAATTGTTGTGTAAAGTTACCGATTCTCAACAAATCGGGTGCAAATGTATTGAGTGTTGCAGCAAGCAATAATGGGACAACCATCATGCCGCCCGGAATTCGATCCAATGTTGCTTTAATCTTCATTATTCTCCTCCTTCATATGTAAATCGTTTAATTTTCGAACACCAATAAAGCGGTTACACGTGTAATAATAATTTAATCCGATTAAAAATGCAACATTATTTTATAATAATATTTTATTAATGCTCTTGTTCCGTTATTTGTGTTGCAAAATGAAACAAAAAGAGGACCTTATACAGATCCTCTTTTTTTTTCATTCCCTATGATTTTGTTATTTATTATTCATCTCTTAATTTTCGCCATAATGTTGAACGGTTGATTCCTAATCTCTTTGCTGCCTTCGTTTGATTTTGATTTTCTTCCGTCAACACTTGCTGGATGACCTGCTTTTCAATTTCTTTTAATGTACCTTCCATCGCTAATGGTTTCACTGAGTTATTTGATGCAGAAAGCTTATTCATAACCTTATTAACATCGGGGACATCAATATAATATCCATTCGCTAAACTACTTAATTGTTTCACAACCGCTCGTAATTCTGGAATATTTCCCTTCCAATCATATTGTAGCAAGCATTGAGCGGCCTGATCGTTTACCCCGACGGTTTCACTTCCCTTTTCCATATGCATCTCCGTCAAAAAATAATCAATAAAAGCCAATATATCTTTTTTACGCTCTCGGAGTGGTGGAAGGTAAATGATTTCGTCATCGTAATCGCTCACAGCATCGGTCTCCAGCAATTCTTCCTGTAAAAGTATGATTTTAATTCGCTTCGATAAGACGGTCAATCGGTATATGAGATCTCTTTGGACATCGGAAGAAATCAAATCTATATTTTTCACAATCACTGTTCCACTTGTTAACGAGTGAAGTATTTCCTCTAAATAGGTAAAGCTTTCATTCGTAAATAGCGATCCATGAATCTCTACAATCGGTGCGGTTTGATCAAAACGTTTAAAATGAATTTGTTTGGCGACTGTAAACTTCCCTGTTCCCTTCTCTCCTACAATACAAGTCATTTCGTCAGTCGCCGCTGCATGACCAATCTTCTCTTCAAGTTGGTGCACGCGATCACTGTCTCCAATCAGTGGTTGATTTGCTGGGTCGCTCATCATAGATATCACTTGCTGCCCGTTAGGATTATACGTAGTTGCATTCAATTGAATTCCAACAATCTTCTCTGTCTTGCTAACGAGAAAACCTTGGAGTTGATAGATACGCGATTCACATTTGATTTCTTGCCACTGAATTTGTTGTTGATCAAGAACTCTTCTGACAAGTTGGATAAACGATTCTGCATGTACCAACTTCTTCGTTGGGTCTATTTCGGCAAATGAACCATTTTGTTCGAGAACTTTCCCCTCTTCATCCACTAACATCACCGGAAGGGGCATCTCATTAAGGACTTGCCGATAAATATGATGGCGATAATTAACTCTTCGAAAGAAGTGGTGGATTCGCTTTGCTTCGTCGATGGCATTCATAATCGCTTCTCTTCCGGAAGTAATCAAAACACCTCGTAAACCAAGCCGCTGAGCAACCTCGATCGTTATAACGTCACCAATGACAACAGTGAATCCTTCTTGTTTTAGCCGCTCTAAATTAGCTTGCACTTCATTCGATGACTGTATGGTAACCATTTTTACGTCGAAATCTAAAATATTACAAATAGTCGCTGAACCTTCAGATATATTTTTAAAACCTACGAGTGCTACACCGGATTTCACCCCACTGATCAAGGTAAACACACGAAGCATATCGTAACCAGTAATATCAATGTGTACGACAGGAATGGAAATGGATTCTTGAATCAGTGACGCCGTTCCACCACGACTGATAATGATGTCATAACCTTGCTCTTCCGCACGCTTGGCCTCGATGACACCTTTTTCCAAGTTTGCTACCGTCGTATCCAATTGAATATCATCTGGAACCTCGATATTTTTCGCTGTTTCCGCCAGACCATTATATGGTGCTACGAGTAAAACCTTAATCATAAAAACCCCTCATCCGTTGCATATTTCAACAATTGTATTATGCCATAAAGTGGTTTTTGTGTCATGTATTGCGGGAGGGATTTTTTAAGAAACTGAAGGGGCGTGGATTAACACTGAAGACACGTGGGTTAACACTGAAGACGCGTGAATTAACACTGAAGCGGCGTGGATTAACACTGAAGGTGCACGAATTAACACTGAAGATGCGTTGTTTAACACTGAAGACGCGCAGATTAACACTGAAGGTGCGTGGTTTAACACTGAAGCCGCGCAAATTAATGCTGAAGTCATAAGATCCAATGATGGACTATTCAGGCATAGAGAGAAAAAATCATGCGCTATCTTCGAACAGAAGCGCACTAATCAAAGGTAGCGAGTAAAAAACGCACACTACCCACGAATAGAAAGGTTCCAATCGTGGGTAGTGGTTAACTTTATCTTTAATAAATAATTGAATTATTCTGTTGCTTTTCAGCTCATTTTAATCCTGAAGATTGTTAATTTAAGCTATAGTCAATACGTTTTTCATCATCTAAAAACAGCGACATTTCCTTAGGTTTTGTTTCTGCAATTTTTCTTCCGTTTCGATAAGAAGCCAGCACTTCTGCTTGTGTTCGAATCGCATCGTATCGATTCGTCGCATTCAAGATAATAAAGTTCGCCGGCTTACCTTCTTCAATTCCGTATTGATCTTGAATATCTAAGGTAACCGCGCTATTTTCTGTAATATAATCAAATGAATGAACGATTTGGTGGTAGCCCATCAAGTGGGTCACATGTATCCCCATAAGCAGTACTTGCAACATATTCCCCGTTCCGATCGGATACCACGGATCGACGATATCATCATGACCAAAGCAAACATTAAGGCCCGCTTCCGTCAATTCTTTCACCCGGGTTACACCGCGGCGTTTCGGATAATCATCAAACCGACCTTGTAAATGCGTGTTCACGAGTGGATTGGCGACAAAGTTGATGTTTGAAAGCTTTAAGATTTTCATTAATTTCGATACATATGCCCCGTTATATGAATGCATCGCTGTCGTATGACTCGCTGTCACCCGATTGCCTAGGCCTCTTTCAAACGCTTCTGTTGCAACAACTTCAACAAAACGCGACTGCTCATCATCAATCTCATCACAGTGGATATCGACGAGCTTATCGTACTTTTCAGCTAGGTCAAAAGCAATTTTCATCGATTCCACACCATATTCGCGAGTGAATTCAAAATGTGGAATGCCACCGACGACATCTGCTCCCATCTTTAAAGCTTCCTCCACAAGCTCTTTCCCTTTCGGATATGATAAATAGCCTTCTTGAGGGAAAGCAACCAACTGAAGATCGACATAGTCCTTCATCTCTTCTTTCACTTCGATCAAAGCTTTCAAAGCTGTTAATGTTGGGTCACAAACGTCTACATGCGTACGAATATGTTGAATTCCTTGACTGATCTGCCACTGAATCGCTTTTGTTGCTCGTCGTTTCACATCTTCAATCGTCAATAATTGTTTTCGCTCAGCCCACGTTTCAATGCCTTCAAATAATGTGCCGCTCTCATTCCACTTTGGCTCTCCAGCTGTCAGTGTCGTATCCAAATGAATATGTGGCTCAATGAAAGGCGCACTCACAAGCTTACCACCCACGTCCAAAGCGCCATCGATCGGCTTGGCTGTTTCGATTTTCTTGAAAAATCCATTCTCGATATGAATGTTCCATAAACCTTCTCGTTTTGCTAATGAAGCATTTTGTATAATCATCTACTTATACCTCTTTTCCTACAATGACACTCGTTTTCGTTCCCATAACTCGCTCCAAAACGAATGTTAAACCTATAAATATAATAACCGAACCAATCATGCCATTTAACGGTGGAATGCCTGGAAGAAACTGTGCAGCCGCAAAGCCTCCGACCCATGCGATAATCGCCGGCCAACGAACAGCTTGGAATGTCGTCTCTTCCAATGGTGCATAGTGTCCTTTTCTTAAAATAAAGAAATCCGCAAGTAAAATCGCGCCAATTGGCGGAAGGGCAGCTCCTAATAAGGATAACCAGCCGACGAAATTATTGTATAACCACATCGCAAAGATTGTTCCGATGATTCCGTTGATAATGACGAGCTTGCTTTTTTTCATTTTCGTGATATTCGAAAAGCCTAAGCCAGATGCATATAGCGCGTTATCATTCGTCGTCCAAATGTTTAACCCGAGAACGATAATCGCCGGAACAATTAGCCCTTGGACAAACATGACTTCTGAAATATCTCCAAATCCAGTAGAGATTGCTCCGACTGCGCCGAATAGGAACATCAACGAATTTCCGATGAAAAACGCAATCAATGTAATGATGACAGCTGACTTTTTCGTTTTCGCAAACCGGACGAAATCAGGAGTCAATGTGCCTGCACTCGCAAACGACCCCACACAAATCGTCAATGCGACGGCAAGTCCTAGTGACGTTTCTGGTTGATAGTTAGCTAGTTGAGCGATACCTCCAAGATCGTTAATAGCTATTCCAACAGACACGCTCCCGATGATTGCAATGGCAGGAACCGCGATAAAACTTAAGATGGCCAATGCCTTCATACCGTAAAAGGCTGATGCTGTCATGACGATCCCTGAAAGAATGACTAACAGCCACATATCAATGCCCGTCACCTTGTGCACAGGAACGGCAAACATTGCCAATCCCACACCGAACCAACCGACTTGTGTTGCGCCTAGTAAAAATGAAGCTAAATACGAACCCTTTTCACCAAATGCGTATCTTGCAAGCAAGTGTGTCGATAAACCTGTTTTTGCAGCCATATACGCCAAGCCACTTGTGTACAGCCCAAGAATTAAGTTTCCTAATAACACCATCCAAATGAACTCTTGAAAGGTTAAGCCTAAACCTAACTCGCCACCCGACAACATACTTGCTGAGAAAAACGTTAATCCCATCATCACCGCAAACATTTTCATAAAACCGACCCGATGAGATTGTGGTACTGCACGTAATGAAAATTCATGATCCATATTCAATTCCCCCTTGTCTTTTCACTGGCACCAAGTCGAACAAGGAGATTTACAGATTTTCGCACAAAAAAAGCTCCTTGTCCGACCGACAAGAAGCTTTTAGAAATAGAATGACGTGCTGCGACGTGCATACACGTATCCCATTTCTAAACCGTTGTCCTTGTCAGTCTCTCTGGACTGAATTAAAGGTACCCATATGTGATTGTTCTCATTATTACAATGTAAACGTTGATTGTCAAGATGAATGGAGCTTTATTTTAACGATTCTTCTGATGAAGCTGAACGTGAAGCTCACGGACTTCCGCGGCCAATTCAGGGACCGGACCATCTATCTCCGCGTCGCGAATCACCTCTTGAATCGGTAAATTGTAAACAAATGGATTCTACATCTGAATCGTTTAGTGAAGTAGCAAATTTAGGTCTACATGTATCACTTTTGTAACGTCTAAACTCCTATTATCAGCCATAGTATTTAATTATTTTTGGTTCGTAGTTTGATATTACTTCAAAAACATCATCTCCAGTCAGATATAAATGATGCTCTACTGTGGGATAAAGTTGTTTATTAGCTATATGGTTATTGTCAAATGACTTAATATAGGAAGAATTAGATACTTTAAAAAAATATGGGGATTCATCTGAATTTAAAAAGGAAAAATCTTGATCTAACCTACTCAAATCTGACCTCCCTATCTCCGTTCCATACCGAAAGCTCCAAACAACGTACTCTAAAGGGCATTCCTGATCATACACAATTTTTATTCTATTACTATAAAAGTCTTTGAAAATTATGGTCAATGAATCGGGCTTGCAAGCCACTTCCTCCATAACTATTTCTGATGGGTTTTTACCCTTTAAAGTCATGTCAGGTTGCCAAACATGGAGTTTTTCTCCATTTTTTTTCTTCATTATAATCAACTACCTTATTTATATCTAATTTTGTCCCAAACCCTCGAGTTTGATGCTGGATATTGCAGAGTTGGTTTACCTGTAGATGTTTGGTTGGTGAGGTTAGCAGAGGATTTTATTCCATTCCATTTTATTTGGCCAGCACTACCACACATAATTCTAAAATCCTCAGTATCACTCTCAGTTGGAGCTGGGCTAACATTTATCTCAATACTTTTTATTTCACAACCACCTGGCATTGCATTTATTCCTTGCTCACCACTAATAACCATATAAGAAGCAATTAGTAAAAGTAAAAATAACGTTTTAAAAATAAATCTCTTACTTATTTTTTGAACATTACCCCAGCTCACCAACTCGATAAACTGAACGCTCATACATTGAAAAATACCTAGTGTTCCAATACAAAAAAAGCCAGTTATCCAGTAACGATACTTAACATTCATCCTACTTACTCAGCCAATTAAAGATTCTTCTGATGAAGCTGAACGTGAAGCTCACGCACTTCCTCTGCCAACTCGGGGACCGGACCATCTACCTCCGCATCGCGAATCACTTCTTGAATTGGAAGGTTCCGAACCGGTGAAGGCCCAACTCCCATTTCATTCATCCACTCCACCAATTGCTCAGACGAGCTCGCATATACAATTCGTCCTAGACCGACCCAACCATGAGCCGCCGCACACATCGGGCAATGCTCACCAGACGTATAAACCGTCGCCTTGCTTCTTTCCTCAGGACTCATATTATTCGCCGCCCAGCGCGCCAAAGCAAACTCCGGGTGCTGGGTATGATCTCCGCCAGCCACATGGTTGTGGTCTTCATGGAGTACCTTCCCATCCGCAGAAACAAGAACAGAACCGAATGGCTCATCTCCTTTATCGAGCGCCTCTTTAGCTAATTCAACACAACGGCGTAAGTGCTTTATATCCACTTCAGTAATCATCGGAAAGCCCCCTCAATATTTTTATTACCAACATTTAAGTTAGCATACTTTTAGATGGCGAACACATTATACGCTTATCAAGCAATAGGATAATTACTAAGTTCTATATAATTTATAAAAATAAACAATTATCATTAAAACTTTAAAAAATAAAACAAAAATCATTTTATTTTTAATTTATTTCATGTAAAATGATACCAAGAATAATTTCAGGGGGAGTGTTAGATTTGAATCAATTTAAATTTAATCCGCAAGATAGTCAAATGATTGTAAATGGTATTGTTGAAGGGTATCGGGAGTATATTGAACATCGTAAAGACCGTCACGAAATTATGGCAATTAGTTCTGCTTTTGCTTGGACAAAAGGAAACTTCATAGAAAGTAAAATTGCACAAATCAGCCCTCTTCTTAGTCTAAAATACAAGTTCGCAAAGGCAGGATTAACATGGGATTATTTGCAATTTATTCATGAAGATACAAAAAAACTTTTTCTCATTAAAAATGCAGCTTATTTTAACGAAGATAACTTCTCACAAGCTTTATTACCCAATCAACAGAAAAGTAAGGGCCCTCGTAGAACCTACCTACACGAACTATCAAAAATAAACCAACATATTGAATTTACGTCTGATTACCAACCCCAAAGTGGAGATGAAATAACTGAGCAACTATCTTTATTTATACCCGAGAAACAAATAAGAGATGATTTAGAAAAAATCCAAAAAGACTATAATGAATTCCACATCCTAACGTACAACATTGACGACGCATATCAAATCTCTGAAATCATTCATTATATACCTAACCCGACGAATAACATTGCATACAGAATTGAGGACCTATCAAAATATATCTCAGGTGCAGAATTAACAGATGAGGAACGTGAAGTAATTGCACCAGATCAAGACAGTGATATAATTGACCCTGCAGCATATGATATAGGAATCATAGAGGATGAGAACGAAGAAGAAAGTAATTAATCTTTTATTTTAGTAAGGGGGGGAGCTTTATGTTTATTGGTGAAAATTTAGCTAACCTTCGCATCATGCATGGATATTCACGAAAACAGCTCTCTGAAAAGTTGAATGTAACAGAGCAAGCCATCTGGCAATACGAAAATAATTATACGTCTCCTAAAATGCAAATAGTTAATGATTTGAAGTCAACGTTTAACGTAAAAAGCAAATTCTTTTATAAAAATGACGTATTAAATCGATACTGTGAACCAAATAATATTCCAGTTATGAACATTGCATACCGGTCTAAAATAAAAAATGTAATTTCAAAGACACAAGCAGAAGCCAAACACATTGAATATCTGGATAGCTTTGTTAATTATCTTACGGCAAAATTATCTCTTCCTACTCAAAGAATCATTCAACTAAGAGACGAAGTTATTAACTATCTAAATACTACATCCGATGCTCGGGAAGTACAAATAAGCACAGTAGCTGAAATTGCACGAAATAAACTAGGATTTCGAGATGATACAAATGATGACCTGATGTTTTTAGTTGAAAAAAGCGGTATCTTTATATTTGAAAAAGCAATTGGAGAAGAAATTGATGCTTATAGTTTATGGACTAATAGTGACCGACCTTTCATTATTTTAGGTAATATTAAAAGGTCTTCTGTTCGAAGAAACTTCGATATTGCACATGAGCTTGGTCATTTGCTTCTTCATTATAAAGTTGAATTCACCAACCTTGATACAAAAGAACATAAAAATATAGAAAATGAAGCAAATCTTTTTGCGGGTGCTTTTTTATTACCGAAAAAACCTTTCTTATATGATATGGAAACAATTTCTCGCGTTACTAATCCTGATGCTTATTTAGATTTAAAAAAGAAATGGAAAACATCACTTCAAGTTTTAGGTTATAGAGCGGCTAATTTAGGTATACTGGACTCCAAAAATCATCGTAATTTTTATGCTGCCTTACATCGAAAAGATTATCTAAAAAGAGAACCACTCGACGAATCTTTATCGATTCAAAGACCGCACAAAATTAAATCAATTATTGATTTAGTGACTAAAAAGGAATTAATTGATCTACGTGAGATGATGGAGAAAGACTGGATGGTAGAAGTTCAATTTTTTAACCGAATAACCGGTATTGAAGTAGATTTTTTTAATAATTATCTGAAAAAGGATTATGACTTTGAACTGTTACATGTTGAAAATTCATAAAATCTTCTGTAACTAAAAAAAGGTAGAACCCTATTACAATGGGTCTACCTTTTTTCTTGTTATTAAATTCAATTGAATCTTTCGTCAAAGCAGTAAAAAAGCGATTGGCGTTGCGATCAAAATCGTAAGGATTGTTCGTTCAATCCAAATGACAATAAATTTAGGAATACTGACTTCAATATCCGTTGCCAAGATTGTCGGAATCGTAGCAGAGAAGAAAATGATTGCTGAAACGGATAGAATCCCCATGACAAATTTCGTTACTAAGGAGGCATCCACAACCATTAATGCCGGCAAGAACATTTCGGCGATTTCTACAGCTGCCGCTTTGGCTGCCAATAGAGGCTCTGGAAGTTGAACCAATAACGTGAATGGATAGAAAATATAACCGATTATATCAAATACAGGTGTGTAAGTAGATAGAATCAATCCTAAAAGTCCGACAGACAGAATGGTTGGCAATATGGATGCTGCCATAATGACGCCATCTTTGAAATTGATCCAGACGTTTTTCATTAATGGTAAAGAATCATTTGCGACAGACATTCCTTCATCCCAAGCTGCTTTGAGTCGATTTCCCTTAGGTTGAACTTCTGGAGTTCCCTCTTGCCCTTGGTAATAGTCTTCACTGACTTTGTTTAATGGCCAAATCCTAACTGTGATAGCGGTTACAAGAAAGGTGACAAACAACGTGACCCAAAAATAAGTATTCCATATGTGCATGATGTCTAGCGTACTGGCTACGACTACCATGAACGTTGCTGAGACTGTTGAGAATCCAGTTGCGATAATCCACGCTTCTTTCAGTGTGTACTTCCCTTCTTTATACACGCGGTTGGTGATCAACATCCCGATTGAATAACTTCCTACGAATGAAGCCACTGCATCAATTGCTGATCGACCCGGTGTTTTCCAAACAGGTCGCATGATCGGCTGAACCAAGACACCGATGAACTCTAAAAATCCATAACCGACTAACAAAGCCAAAAAGACTGCACCGATTGGGACTAAGACGCCAACTGAAGTAACTAAGTTATTAAAAAGAAATGGACCTAAACCTGGATTGAAGAGCCAAGCTGGTCCGAAATCGAACACGAGCATGAAGGCGAATATGGCTCCAGCTATCTTAAACATCGATAAGCCAATAACGACTTTATTTTTGTTCCACGTTTTATTCGCAAAGGGGTAAATCGCTCCGAAAACGATAACCGCTAGAATATAGTACGGTACGGCAGCTGTGAAATTCTCTCTAATAAATGTCACCATATGATCAAGCATAATACTCGATGAACCATTGATCGTAATGGGAATGAAAAACATAAACGCTCCTATAAAACTGTAACCGATAAACTTAAGTATATTATGCCAATTCGTGTGGTGCTCCTCCTGTGGTTGATGCACTTGCTTTTCTGCTTCCATTTGCATAACCTCCCATAGGTAAAATAAAGCTCTGTTAAAAATCTTTAAGATTTAACAGAGCTGCACAACATAACATCTAGTTTTCTACGACTACTTTTCCTTTTTTAATTACTTGGTCAATATGGTTCATGCCATAGTTGTACGATAGTTTGAGATAGTTCGACACACCGAAAATAGCTACGTCCGCTTGTTTTCCCACCTCCAAACTACCGATTTGTTCTGCTTTACCAATGGCGTGTGCAGCGTTAATCGTTGTTGCGACCAACACTTCTTCTGGAGTCATGCCCATTTTCAAACAGCCTAGGTTCATAATGAATTGCAAAGACAATGTCGGGGATGAACCTGGATTGGCATCTGTCGATAGGGCTACAGCAACGCCTTGGTCGATCATCTTCCTTGCATCGGCATACTCAGCCATCAAGAAAAATGCTGTTCCTGGCAATAGCACACCGATGACATTTTTTTCTGCCATTTGTCGGATTCCTTCATCAGAAGCTTTCAATAGATGGTCAGCTGAAATGGCTCCGACTTCAGCGGCTAATTCTGCTCCACCGTATGGTTCGATTTCATCGGCATGAATTTTCGGAATGAGACCATGTTCTTTTCCAGCTTGTAAAATACGCCGTGATTGCTCAGGTGTAAATACACCTCTTTCACAAAACACATCATTGAATGTAGCTAACCCTTTCTTGGCCACTTCAGGAATCATCTCTTCAATGACACGGTTGACGAATGGTTCTGGGTTTTCCTTTTCATCCATCGGAATGGCATGCGCACCCATGAAGGTAGAAACGATATCCATCTCATGGTCTTCAGCAAGCTTTTTCGCTACTTCCAGTTGTTTCATCTCATGCTCAATGGAAAGTCCGTAGCCACTTTTGGCTTCTACGGTTGTGACTCCATACTCAAAGAATGTATCGAGCCGCTTCTTCGACTCTTCATAAAGTTGATCGAAGCTTGCTTCCCTCGTCGCTCTAGTCGTGGCATGAATCCCGCCACCAGCATTCATAATTTCCATATAGGTTTTGCCTTTGAGGCGCATAGCATATTCATTCTCTCGCGTACCTGCATGAACGAGATGAGTATGAGGATCGATTAACCCTGGTGTTACTAGTTTTCCAGTCGCATCGATTACCTCCGCTTGAGCCACCAGCTCCGCGTGCTCTTTTTCGATATCTGCTAATAAGCCTACAGCTTGAATCGTTCCTTCCTTCATCAAGACACTGCCATTTTCAATCACGGTTAAATCGCTCATTTTTTCTCGCTTGGCAGGTTGTTCGGAATAACCCTTCGTCGTCACTAGCTGTGATGCATTTTTGATAAGTAGTAGTTCTGACATGTGAATTCTCCTTCTCTATGAAATGACTTATTGATCTAGTAATGGGATATGAACACCTTTTTCACGTGCCGTCTTCTCCGCTAATTCGTAGCCTGCATCGACATGACGCGCAACACCCATCCCTGGGTCTGTCGTCAATACGCGTTCCAGTCGTTGTTCCGCTTCTTTCGTTCCATCTGCGACAATGACCATCCCGGCGTGTAACGAGTAGCCCATTCCGACGCCGCCTCCATGGTGTACACTTACCCAGGTCGCACCGCCGACACTATTAATCAGTGCGTTTAAAATTGGCCAATCAGCGACCGCGTCACTACCATCTTTCATACTCTCTGTTTCACGATTTGGCGATGCGACTGAACCGGAATCTAAATGGTCTCTACCAATTACAATCGGAGCTTTCAATTCGCCGCTCGCCACCATGTCATTAATGATTTTTCCGAAACGGGCACGTTCGCCATAACCTAACCAACAAATGCGTGAAGGAAGCCCTTGGAAGCTAATCTTTTCACGCGCCATACGAATCCAATTGCAAAGTGATTCGTTGTGACTAAACTCCTTTAAAATGACTTCATCTGTTTTATAAATATCTTCCGGATCTCCCGATAAAGCCACCCAGCGGAACGGCCCTTTTCCTTCACAAAACTGTGGTCGGATATAGGCGGGAACGAAGCCTGGGAAATCAAAGGCGTTTTCAACACCTTCATCTTTAGCTACCTGACGGATGTTGTTTCCATAGTCAAAGGTAATCGCACCTTTCTTCTGCATATCGAGCATCGCTTCTACGTGTTTTGCGATGCTTTTTCTAGAAAGTTCAGTGTACCTTTCAGGATTTTCATTTCTTAATTGATTGGCTTTGTCTAATGTCAAGTCTGTTGGAACATAACCGTTTTTCGGGTCATGGGCAGACGTTTGGTCTGTCAGAACATCTGGAACAAACCCTCGCTCAATCATTTCAGGTAAAATTTCCGCTGCATTGCCTAGTAAGCCAATGGATAACGCCTCACCACGCTCACGAGCATTTTTTGCCAGTTCAAGCGCATCGGATAAATCTTCGGCTTGTGTATCAAGATATTTTGTTTCGATTCGGCGGTCGATCCGGTGCTGATCAACTTCGACTGCAATACATACCCCTTGGTTCAACGTCACCGCGAGCGGTTGGGCTCCTCCCATACCACCTAATCCAGCAGTAAGCGTGATTGTTCCTTGTAAACTACCATTGAAGTGCTGACGCGCACATTCAGCAAACGTCTCATACGTCCCTTGAACGATTCCTTGACTGCCGATATAGATCCAGCTTCCTGCCGTCATTTGCCCATACATCATTAATCCTTTTTGATCTAACTCATTAAAATGCTCCCAGTTCGCCCAAGCGGGAACCAAATTGGAGTTTGCCAGCAAGACTCTCGGTGCATTTTCATGAGTTTTGAAAACGACGACAGGCTTGCCTGATTGAATGAGCAGTGTTTCATCATTCTCAAGCTGCTTCAGCTCTTTCACAATCGCGTGGTAACTATCCCAATTTCTTGCCGCCTTACCGATTCCTCCATAAACAACAAGCTCATCCGGGTTTTCGGCAACTTCTGGATTCAAGTTATTGTTCAACATGCGCAATGCCGCTTCCTGAAGCCATCCTTTCGTATGTAGCTCTGTCCCTTGAAATTGCTCAACTGCCGTTTTATTCATGGACTCAATCCTCCCGTTACGTTATTTAAAGCGTTTTCATTTTTTCCAAGAATCCATTCCTGCCATCACTTCTGCCACTAAATAAGACGCCAGACGAACCGTTTGCTCATCATGGTCAAGCGTTGGATTAACCTCAGAAATATCAAAGCTCAATAAATTTTTCCTTCTGGAAATATGATGCAATAATTTTTTCACCGTTTTCGGATCCATACCTGTCGGCGAAGGAGCACTGACACCCGGTGCGGATGAAGCAATAATCGAATCGGTACATAGCGTTAAAATGATATGGTCAAATCGATCTGAAAATGTATCAATTACATTAAACGTATCTTCAAAATTGTTATGCTCCAGCTCTTCTTCTAGCACATATTCGCAATCTAATTGATCTGCTATATGAAACAATGCCGGTGTGTTACCGAATCGTTGAATGCCTAAGCACAAATAACCCGCTTTTGGATCTTGCTCCAATATTTGCCGAAACATTGTGCCAGATGAAGGTTCTGGGTCGTTACGTAAATCAAAATGGGCATCGATATTAATGATCCCTACTGATTTGTCCGTTCCAAGATATTTTCTTGCCCCTAAATAATGACCGTATAACGTTTCATGACCTCCACCTAAAATAATTGGTGTCCCATGACTTCCGAGTAACTTGGCCACTTGATTTCCTAAAGAGGATTGCGCTTCTTCCAACGCACGTCCCTGACATACAACATTCCCTACATCTACAAGCAGTGTATTCAAGTGATTCGGGATTTTAGCAAGATGTTTACGAATTGCATCCGGCGCTTTCGAAGCCCCTTGTCGACCTTTATTTCTTCGCACACCTTCATCACTCTCAAAACCGATGAAAGCAAAGTATGGGTCGCTATCTTTCAATTGATCGACGCTCATCCGTTCAACGACTTGGTGTAATCTGAAACTGTCTGGGTTCTCATGACTGTCAATTCTCCCCGTCCAGAGATTCTCCATTGCTCGCATGCTGCGTAATTCTCCTTTCGGATTAATTTCAGAATATATTAACTATTGTAATTAGTGTAATTTATTTATAGTATAATTACTAATACATATTTTCTATATTTCTATTACTTTTAACTATAGGTGGTGAAAAAGTAGAAATGGATACGAGACAATTACGCTATTACGTTGCACTTATTGAAGCTGGTACCTATACAAAAGCTGCCGAACAGCTACATATCTCTCAACCATCACTAAGTGCGACAATCAAAAAACTTGAAGAGAGTGTTGGATTAACGTTGATCAATCGAGGTTCGCGGAGTTTGAATCTGACCCATGAAGGAAGAATATTGTACGAGGAAGCACGTCGATTTCTTCAACATTTTCAGCATGTAACCGATGAAATGAAACGATTGAAGCAACAAGGACCATTGGGAATTTCCATCGGTTTAATCGAATCGACGATCTTTTTCGTGCCTGAAATTCTCAAGCAGTTCAAACAGGAATATGAAGAGGCAAAAGTTAGTTTGATGGAAACATTAAGTTTGTCGGATGTCGAGGAAGCTTTATACAACTTTGATATACATCTCGCCATAACAAACCAGAACATTTTTCAAAATGATATTGAAACATTGCCGATCTATGAGGAAAAGCTCGTAACACTGATCCCATCAGGACACCGGTTGGCTAATAAGCGCAAAGTTCAATTACATGACTTAGAAAATGAAAGCTTCATTGTTTGCAAAGAGGGTTTTCAAACACGACAAGACATTTTGAATGCGTTCAATCGAGCGGGCGTCCAACCAAATATTCAGTTTGAAATTGAACGATTCGAAACAAGCTGTAGCTTAGTTGAGAAAGGATTGGGCATCACTGTCGTTCCTGAAAACTATGTCACCTACTCAAAACATACAAATTTAGTCGTCAAATCGCTTGCGGAAGACAATATTTCAAGGACAGTATACTTAGCTTATGTAAACAATCGGTACATGCCACCGATTGTGAAACGATTTATTGAAATGATTGAGACGTACTTTAAATAACTCTTATTCTTTTCGCTTAAAAGATCTTTGATGACGGATGCCTAACTCTTTTGCTTCTCTACGCAAAGAAGTAATTAAACTGATTGCCATTAATATGATAACGACCGAGAATGGTAAGGCCGCAACAATCATTGCGTTTTGAAGCGCCAGCAACCCGCCAGAATAGATCAATGCCAATGCCGTAAGAGAAAGGAATATACCCCAAATCGCTTTGATTCTACGGGTAGGATTTTGAATGCCATTGGATGTCATCATCCCTAACACGAACGTTCCCGAGTCAGCGGAGGTCACAAAGAAAATGACAATAATGAGTATCGTTAAAATCGATAACACCATTCCAATCGGATACGTTTCCAATACACCAAACAGCGATTCTTCCGGTAACAAGGAAGAAATGCTGATTCCTGCTCTTTCTGTCGTAATTGCAGCGCTACCGAACGTCGTAAACCAGATAAAGCTAAGAATGGTCGGTGCTAACAAGACGAATGTAACGAATTCACGAATCGATCTCCCTCTGGAAACACGAGCAATGAACAATCCAACAAAAGGTGACCATGCAATCCACCATGCCCAATAAAATATCGTCCAATCATTAATCCAACCACGGATATCCTCATTCAATGGTGCAATCCGCAAACTCATTTGAATGATATTTTGAAAATATCCACCTACAGAAGTCACCAATAGATTTAGCGTGAACAACGTCGAGCCGAGAAAAAACAGAGCGAGAAATAGTAGCAATGATAAGCTCATATTAATATTACTGAGATACTTAATCCCTTTACCAATCCCTGTTAAAGCAGAAATCATAAAGAGAATCGTCACGATAATGATAATAATTGTCTGTGACCTTAAATTTTTCGGAATATCGAATAAAAACGATAAGCCACCGTTAATTTGGATGGCACCGAAACCCAAAGAAGTTGCTACACCCATGATTGTTGAAATGACCGCAACAATGTCAATGACCTTGCCAGTCGTCCCATCAGCATGTTTGCCAATAATCGGACGCAGCGTCTTACTAATTAAGCTAATTTCACCTTTTCTGAATCCAAAATAGGCAATTGCTAATGCAACGATTCCATAAATTGACCATGGGTGAATGCCATAATGAAAATACGTGTACCGCATCGCATCTTTAATCCCTTGATCTGTCCCCAATTCCCCCGTAGGTGAGTTAATCGCATAGTGACTCAATGGTTCATAAGCACCGTAAAAAATTAACCCGATACCAATTCCAGCACTAAATAGCATCGCAATCCATGTCGGACGGCTAAATTCAGGCTTTTCGTCAGGTTTCCCAAGCTTAATTTTACCGACCGGGCTTATGAATAAATAAATACACGCTAAAACGATTAATGAAACAGAAACCAAATAGTACCAACCAAACGTATTGATAATGAATCCTTGTGTTTGATTCGTAATGGTTTCCACCAAGTTAGGTGTGACGATTCCAAAAAACACGATAATTGACATGATTGCTAGTGCGGCATAAAAGACAACCGGATCTTTTTTCATATGAATTATAATCTCCTCTATCGATCGAATTGATTTTCAGCAATTGAAGCATCTACCGTTATTTTGGACATGGAGGAGGATAATATGTAATTGATATATATGTTTGACGATGAAAAGGCGCTTACTAGTAAAGCGGCTTAGATTATTCATAAAAAAACCCCAAAAAGTTAAAATAACTTTTTGAGGTATGACAATTTACTGCTTCGGATTTATTTTTGATACAATTAAATATAATACAGCCGTTACGATAATGGTAGGATATACGGCCCCGACTGTTTCCGTAAATAGTGGTAATGGATTAATGACCAAATAGAAAATAACACCAACGAGCCAAACAAAAATAGCTCTTAGGTTTACGCCTTTAAAGTACCAATATTTACCGTCTTTAAGTTCCAATTGATTCACTTCATATTTTCGCTTACGTACGAAGAAATAATCTGTCAGCAAAATACCCAGCAACGCAGCTAGCGCCATCCCGATATAATCAAGAAACATCATCAATGTATCGAGGAAGCTCGCCATGTACAAAGGAATCAACATGGGGAAACCTGCAAGGATCGTCACTGCCCAAACGGAATGCAATGGTTTGATTTTTTTCGTTACATTTGTAATTGAAATTCCCGCGGCCATCAAGTTTACGACGTTCGTTGTGACACAAGCTACGATAATCATGACTAACGCAACCCAGCCGAGACCGAGATTACTTACAAGAGAACTTGGGTCCGAGTTGTCCGGATTAAATTCGCCTGTCGTAATTGCCGCTCCAACCGTGGCAACAACACCACTGTCGATAAGCGCTCCCTAACTGTTGATAAGACGCTTCTCACTGTCGATAGGCGCTCCCTAACTGTTGATACAGCAATCCTGACTGTCGATAAATGTGCGCTGTATTGAACATTGATGAAATAACTACAAGAAGAAGTTTATAATGTTTATTGGGAGCATACGATTTATTAACTTTTATTTATAAAAGAAGGTGATTCAGTGGATGAGCATGCTTTCAAAGAACTGAAGAAAAGAGTTAAGGAACATTTAAATAAAAACCAACCTGTCTTAGACAAAGAAACGTTAATGAACCAATCGATTGAACAGGCGAAAAAGAAATATCGCAAAAAAATGCGTGATTCAGAACGAGATTGATTTGGGTTAAAAAACTTCTTGATGAAAAATAAAACCTTGCCGCTTTTTATGCGTGCAAGGTTTTCTTATTCATCATTTGGATTTTTCTTCCATGAATTTTTCTCGTATTTGATATTTTAATAACTTACCTTGAAGACTACGAGGTAATTCATCTGTAAATTCCACTGAATGAGGTATTTTGAATTTCGCAAGCTTTCCCTTACAAAATTCCAGAATATCTTCAGCATCTGCTTTTTCTTCTTCACGTGGAACTACAATGGCTTTCGCTACCTCTCCCCATTTTTCATGAGGAACACCGATTACTGCAACATCCGCAATATTTGGATGTTCATGCAACACTTCTTCAATTTCGGCTGGATAAACGTTAATCGCACCTGATAGAATCATATCTTGCTTTCGATCAACGATATAATAATAGCCTTCTTCATCTTGGATACCCATGTCACCTAGTCCGAGCCACTCACCTCTAAAAGCTTCTTCTGTGGCTTCAGGTCGTTTATAATATTCATCACATAAAGTTATACCTTTTACATAAAAAGCTCCTGCTTCTCCTTGCTTGACCTCTTCGCCATCATCGTCAAGCAGTTTTACATCCATTCCAAGCATCGGAAGCCCGACAGAACGGTTTTTCTTTCTTTGGTCTTCTGGAAACAAGTTTGCAGCACCACCGAGTTCGGTAGCTCCATAAAATTCATTTAACTCTGATGACGCAAAGAACGATAAGACCTTTTCTTTCGTACTTGTGTGTAGCGGAGCTCCAACAGAAATTAGACTCTTCATTGAGGAAACATCGTAATTACCTCGAACATCTTCTGGTAATGCAAAGATGGCATCAAACATTGGAGGAGCCAAGAATGTAGTCGTTGGTTTTTCTTGTTCGATAGCTTCTAATACTTCCACCGGGTGAAACTTTTCTAAAATATGAACTGGGTTACCAACGAAAAAGTTAGGTAGTGATATAGATAATGCAGCAGCCCCGTATGCAGGTCCTGCTACCAAACCTTTTCCACCTCGACCAATTGAAAACTCGATACTGAAAAGTAGTGCAACCAGATATAAGCTTCGATGCGTACGTACAGCACCTTTTGGACGCCCTGTGGTTCCACCTGTATACATAATGCAAAATATGTCCAATTCGTTTAATGGCTCTGATGGTATAGGTTCATCAGTAGGAAACTGAGAGATCCATTGTTCATATTCAAATGTAGACACCTCAGATTCACCGACACTTATATAGTGATGGGTATGTTCTGCTTGGTCTTGAATTGCATTAACTTCACCAGAAAACCGACTGTCGAATATTAGAGCAACGGATTCTGAATCATCCAGTACATGTTTAATCTCTTGTGATACAAAACGAGAATTAATTGGCACATAAGCGGCACCAATTTTTCCACAAGCAAAAACAACTTCATAAAGTTGATTACAATTCATCAGTTGAAAAGCAACTTTATCACCTTTCTGAATTCCTTCACTTTGTAAAGCGTGTGCTAATTGATTAATTCGCTGATTAAACTGTGCATACGTAAATCTTTTATCCTTAAAGGAGATTGCCTCTTTATCTCCATAACGCTTAGCATTCAATATAATAGGATCACTAAATAACATAGGTTCCATTTATAAACATTCCTTCCTTTGTTTAAGTATTTATATTTTAAAAAGGACTGCGATTGAGCCAAGCCCCGCCATCCATCGTTATACAATCTCCATTGATGTAGTCTGCCTCAGCTGAAAATAAAAACTTCGCTAGACCTGCAATCTCTTCGGGTCTACCTGGTCTGCCAAGAGGTACTCCTTTAAGTACTTGTTTTCGAGCCTCTTCTGATTGTAAAAGCTTAGCAGATCCACCCGTATCTTCAATCGGTCCAGGAGCTATAGCATTTACACATATTCCATACTTCGAACCCCATTCAACAGCTAGCGTTCGTGTCATTGCCAAGACACCTGCTTTAGCACTGGCGGAATGTATGACACCTGCACCTCCTGTCCATGAATAAGTAGTGACTATGTTTAAAATTCGGCCTTTCTTTCCGGTTTTGATCCACTCTTTTCCGACAGCTTGACTGCAATACCAGGTTCCATTTAATACGATGTCCACGACTGAGTTCCAACCGTTGATCGATAAATCTTCTGCCGCGCACATAAAATTTCCTGCTGCGTTATTCACTAGAAAGTCTATTTCACCGAATCTTTTTTTCGTCTCTTCGATGGTATATTGCACCTTATCTGGATCGCGAACATCCATCTCCACACAAAGAACTTGTCCTTCAACTTGTTCAATCTCTTCTTGAGCGGCCTGTAATCGCTCCATCGAACGCCCGGTGATGACGACTTTTGCACCTTCTTGCGCAAATTTTTTCGCCATGCCTTTTCCCATGCCGCTACTACCACCCGTTACAATGACTACTTTGTTTTTCACTGAATCTCCTCCACCTTGATATACTTTTCAATATGAAACCGCATTCATTTTTCTGCTATCAAATGTACAATTCACTTCTATAACGACTATTTCAATAAAACATACCTGCTTTTGTTCCTTTTTTTAGACCTAGACCAATATCAAATAACATTTGCTTAAATTCTTGAACTTTTTCTTCATCATACTGTGACAGTAACTCCGAATCTAATTCATCCATTTTGTGACTTAGTGGTTCTTCTAGAAGACGACCTTTTTCTGTTAAAAACACAAAACGATTGCGACGATCACTAGAATCGAGTCTACGCTCAATAAAACCACCTTGTTCCAATCGATCAATAATTCCAGTTACAGTTGCGCTGTCCATTTGTAGGCGCTCTCCTAATTCCGAACCAAGTTGACCATCCTTTTTCCAAAGGAAATAAAGTACTCCAAACTGGACGGATGTTATTCCGTATGAGGACAACTTTTCTTTACTGAGCTGCTTTACTTGTTGCAGTGCCTTTCCGAGAATAAAATGTAAGCAATCGAATTTCTCTATTACCACCACCAACCTTTTTAATTTTCTGAATGTTTTATTTTTTACAGTATATCATGTATACAAGTATTTTGTATACAAGTTATTTTTTTTTGAATAAAAAAGCACCGAACATCTGGTTACGTTCGGCGCTCCAATCGATTTATTTTAGATATTGCATTCAATTACAAATCATCAAACCCATTCAAGTCACTTGTTTTCGTATACTGTCTGGATTTTTGTTCGAAGAAGTCTGTTTTCGTACCATCAAAATTATCGACATAGGCACGGATCCACTTCATCGGGTTTTCGACATGTTCAGGATAAATTTCATGAAGTCCCATCATCCGTAGCATTTTATTGGCACGGTATTTGATGTAGCCTGCCATTTCGTCGAGATCAATTCCTTCCACATCTTGAAGAACATAATGTGACCATTCAATCTCGAGCTCGACGGATTGTTGAAAATGCGTGTATACCCACTCTGTCAGTTCACTCGTATTCTGTTCAGGATTTTCAGCTAAAGTTGCCCGGAACAGTTCGGCAATAAAACGACCATGTTCAAGCTCGTCGCGGTTAATATAGCTGATCATCGTGGATGTACCGACCATTTTGTTTTTCCGTGCCAAGTTATAGAAGAAGGCAAAACCGGAATAGAAAAACATGCCTTCCAATAATGACGTATAAACTAATGTTTTCAAGATGTTTTCAATAGTCGGCTCTTCAACAAATTGATTGTATTGATGCATGATCTGCTCATTCCGCTTCAGCAACACAGGGTCTTTTCTTCCGTGTTGAAACGATTCGTTTTGTTCGTCCAATGAAACAACGGAAGAAAGCACGTACGAATAACTTTCATTATGAACAGCTTCTTGTTGAGCAATTACTGCCATAATTGATTGGACGGAAGCGTCTGTTGCATATAAAGAGATGAGTAATGCCGTTCTCGTTTGCGGTGCGTCAAGTGTGGATAACAAGCCAATGATTTTTAAGTAGGCCTCTTGTTCAGCTTCCGTTAAGTCTGAAAATTGTTTGACGTCACCAGACATATTCACTTCATCCGCTTGCCAGTAGTTCCCCAATAGTCGCTTGTACATTTTATACCAATGAGGATAAGCGATATCATTCCAGTTTAAAATCCCACTTGATTGTCCACCAAACAACCCTGTTGATTTATTCGGGTTTAGCGGTTCAAGCGTTTTCGCTCTTTCAAGCAAAGATTTTTCCATGTTGTAACACTCCTTCAACCCAGTTGTGTACTTTTTCTTCCTGACTTCCTCTAGGCGATTGTTCGATTTTTAATCCCGGCCATTTACTGTGATAAAACTTTGTAAGCTTGTTTACGGCGTTACAGAACAATTCCTCTCCACCGAATTGAGTATCTCCTGTACCGAAAACAGCAATATGATCAGGCTTATATCCAATTTCCAAAATAAAATCTTTCACTTCTTCAGGTACACCTCCGTAATCCCACGTGAATGTACCGAGAAAAATTAAATCGTAATCCATCGGGTCAAACGGAGGACTAATTCCGATTGGGTGCATGTCTACAAAAACATCCCGCTTCTTTAATCGTTCCTCAATTAACTCCGCTACTTCTTTCGTGTTCCCGCTGTATGATAAATAAGGAATGATCACCCTCAACTTTCACACCACTCACACTCTTCGACGTCATTTGCTGTCGAACGAACATAGTAAGTCGTTTTCAACCCTTCCTTCCATGCTTGCAGATGTAGATTGAGCAGGATTGAAGCTCGGATTGTATGAGGTACATAAAAGTTAAAAGATATACTTTGATCGACATGTCTTTGACGAGCTGCATTTTGTTTAACAGACCAACGCTGGTCTAGAATATAAGCCGAACGACGATAAATGTGATACGTATGATGGTCGAGATCAGGCGCTGTCACAGGAATGCGAAAGTCTTTTTTCTCTTCACTGTAAAAAGGTTTAAAAACCGGATCAATACTTGCCGTTGAGCCCGCAATCATTGATGTAGAAGAATTTGGCGCAACGGCCATCAGATAACTATTTCGAATCCCATGCTTTTGAACTTCTTCTTTTAATTCCGTCCACTGCTCGTTTGAATAATCCTTCTGGTCAAAATATTCCCCTGTACTCCATTTGCTTCCTTCAAAATATGGATAGCTTCCTTTTTCTTTCGCCAAAGCTGCACTTGTTTTAATCGTGTAGTAAGCAATCTTTTCATATAGTTCATCGGCGTATTGCACAGCTTGATCCGTTTCCCATTCGATATTTTTCTGTGCAAGTAAGTGATGCCAACCAAATGTTCCTAGGCCGATCGCACGATATTTATGATTCGTCACAACCGCTTGCTTCACAGGCAGATTGTTTAAATCAATGACGTTATCGAGCATACGGACTTGAATCGTGATCAACCGCTCAATGACATTGTCAGGTACCGCGCGACCGAGGTTAATTGAGCTAAGATTACAGACAACGAAGTCGCCTGCTTTATATTTTTTAACAATCGTATTTTCTTCTTCAATGTATTCTTCCACTAATTCGGTCGGGGATTGGTTTTGCGTAATCTCCGTACAAAGGTTAGAGCAATAAATCATTCCAGTATGTGAATTGACATTTTGTCGGTTCACTTCATCTCGGTAAAACATAAATGGTGTCCCCGACTCCAATTGAGAGCGCATGATCCGTTTCATCAAATCAATTGCTTTCACTTTTTTCTTACTCAATTGGTCATTTTGAACACACTCATTGTATTTTTCTCGGAAGGAGCCGCTTCCCTTTTCTTCATCATAAAAGTCTTCTAATGAATAGCCCATGACTTGTTTCACTTCATGTGGGTCAAATAAATACCAGTCACCGCGCTCTTCCACCGTTTCCATAAATAAATCCGGAAGTGTCACACCTGGAAATATATCATGCGCTCTCATGCGCTCATCACCATTGTTTAGCTTCAAATCAAGGAACAACTCAATGTCTTGATGCCAAATATCTAAATAAACAGCAATAGCTCCTTTTCTCGTGCCCAACTGGTCGACACTGACCGCTGTATTATTCAACTGCTTCACCCATGGCACGATCCCACTGGACATTCCACTGAATCCTTTAATCGAACTTCCGCGGGCTCTTACTTTTCCCATGTAAACACCAATACCTCCACCGTTTTTCGATAGGTTAGCTATATCCGTGTTACTGTCGTAGATCCCCTGCAAACTGTCCTCCACCGTATCGATGAAACAACTGGATAGTTGGCCATGTGTTTTTCCGGCATTATTCAACGTTGGTGTGGCAACCGTCATGTATAAATTACTTAATGCCCAATACGTCTCAGAAACAAGCTCTTTTCGCTTCGCTGGATGCTCATCTTGCATTAAATACATCGCGATCATCATCCAACGTTCTTGAGGCAATTCATATACATTTTTATTATGATCTGTCGCCGTATAGCGTGTAGCCAATGTATATAACGCCAAATAATCAAATAACATGTCCTTTTTAGGATCAATAACCGTTTGAAAATGATTAATTTCATCTTTTGTATATTTCGCTAATATCGACGTCGAGTAAATCCCTTTTTCCGTTAATGTTTCGATGAGATGATAAAAAGACCCGTAGCCGATATGTGGATCGACGCTCCGGTTTTCTCCTGCCTTTCTATAAAGCTCACGTAAATAAAGTCTTGCTGCAACATACTTCCAATCCGGAGTTGCTTCATCAATATTTTCAAGTGCATTCTTAATCAATAGATCTGTTATTTCTTCATGATCCATGTTTGGTTGAATACTTTTTAATGACTTCTCTTTATATGGACCTGTTTCAACCGGTAGTCCCTCCGCCACTTCATCAATCATTTGTCGTATGGATTCCTCATTTACTGTTAGTTCGGTAATCATCCATCGTCCCTCCTCTTTAATTCCAACAAAAAATAGCCGTTCCTCTCAACGAGTTGAACGACTATAAAACGACAGAAATATCCACGTATGCATACTTTTCTATCGTTTCATAATCCCTCACCCCGGAGAAATGAAACTTCAGAGTTATGGCAGGTCTCCTGACTTGTGCGCTTAACATCTATTAGAGCCCTTCCCATATTGCCGTCGTGAAACGAGCAATACAGTGGACGTCTAACCGGACACACTTACAGTTGCGGGGGCAGCTCCAGCATTTCACTGGATTCCCTTTTAAGACAAATATGTCACCGTAACTCCAAATTACTATATATAGTTTAAATTAACTGAAAATAAATCAATATATTGTGTTAAGACTATCATACTGAAAAATGATTTACAAGATTAAATAAAGAAAATACTCAACAAGTGTACTGAAATCTTTTATATTTCTCCGAAAAAGGGAAGCAATTTAGCATTAAATAGTTTATACCATACTGCCGTACTGTTAATTCTCCCATTTTAGCACAACTATAATGTTCGACACCCGTGCAATGATCGATACGTCTAATCATTGTACGGGGGTTCTTTTGTATTAAACTATTACCGCTTACCACCTTCGTAAGCCTATACCACAATGACGTACCGACATATGATATATATAAGCTTCAAGAGAGAGGTGCTTAACATTGAGCAAATCCAGAAAGACGAATTATCCTCGTTGGGATGAATTACCCTACGCAGGAGAATCAAGACCTGTTGAAAACCCAGAAACTCCTTTTGCGGGAAGCTGGACGACATATTACATTCAATATGAAGATAATAAATGGGTATCTACCTTTACTGGCGAAACAATCCCTTTTCAAGTTCGTTATCCAAGTACGATTGATTGGTATCGAGAGCTACCGATTGTTCAAAGAACGCAACGAAACTTAACAAGAGAACAAAAGGCCATTGCGGCATACTGGGGAACAGGTGTGGCCACAAAGCAGTGGACGCCAATAGCAGATCAGCTCATCGATGCTTATGGTGTAGAGGCCCCTAGGGGCGCAAGAATCTTAGCTGCTCTGCATGCAGGATTAAATGATGCATTTGTTGTTACATGGTTCTATAAATTTAAATGGCTCGTTGCCCGTCCAAATCAATTAGATGATCAATTAGCTACTTTCCTTTGCACACCTAGACATCCTTCTTATCCATCTGGCCACGCAGCAGTTGCTGGCGCTGCTGAAGTCATTCTGTCCTATTTTTTCCCAGCGGAGAGAAGGCGGCTACATGAGCTAGCAGAGGAAGCCGCTCAATCCCGATTATATGCTGGCGTTCACTTTCCAGTAGACAATGAGCAAGGCTTACGGCTTGGAAGGCAAGTTGGTGAACTTGTCACAAGACAATTACAAAGAGATCGAGATACAGAAAGAAGAAACATTGATATTCCATATCGAAATTCCGAAAACATTCAACTTACGCCTCCGCCCTATGAACAAGTAATCCCTTTTGACTTTGATCATGCATGTGATTCATTAGTTACCAACCAAGCCAATAAAAAAAGAAAAAAGAAAGAATCGTTACCGAATAACCATGCGCATCGACCGAAGTTATTTTATTAATAAAGGAAGGACAGTAAGATTGGTTTATACGCAATCCTACTGTCCTATTTGTTTAACCCAATTTAATTGGATTCTATTTCCGAAACCGTCACAAATTCGTACTCATCTTCTAAAGAGTTTAAGATTATTTCAACCGCCTCGACGGTAGTTGCATGAATGTCATGCATAAGAACAATTGATCCGTCCCTGACATTTTCTTTAACAATATTTACAATTAACCCTCTGGACAATTGATACATTGGATTGGAAGTCGCGGGATCCCAAGCAAGACTGTATTCCGGCCTCCGTATGGAGCGATGAATGATCAAGTGCGTGAATATCCTGTTCTTTGAAGTCGCCCCACTCTTTTAATGTGTCTGCTGGTTCTACTTCAGGATTCACTGGATACTCATAGTTTGCGCTAGCAAATTGCTCCTGCACCTCTTTAGAGGAAAGGAATTCAACTAGTTTAACAGCATTTTCTTTGTTTTTAGCATGTTTCGTCACACCGATACCACTAACGTTCACGTGCGTTCCAGTCGTATCTTGGTTCGGGAAGAATACGCCTAATTGTTCAGCTACTTTCACTTCTTCTTGATCCTCTGAATTTAACATTCCACCAAGATAGTAAGTGTTCATAACAGCAATATCGCCTTCACCTGCTGCTACACCTTTAGCTTGGTCTCGGTCGCCACCTTGTGGTTCACGAGCCATGTTATTGACAATGCCTTCAGCCCATTTCTTAGCATCTTCACGGCTGTCCAACTCGATAAATGAAGCAACAAGAGACTGGGAACCTCACCTTGATATACATTCTGAATTTTTCGATTAAAAACACTTTATCTAAGCAGAGCAAAATAATTGAACAAGCTTACATATTCGTTTTAAAAGAAAAGTGTAAAGACATCGAAGAAATCTTGCACACTATTATTCAGGGAGGATTACCTTATGAGTCGTTTAGCATTACTGGTGCAGCACAAGGTATGGGTGCCGCTCACGCAAAATTATTCATTGAGCAAGGAGCAAAAGTCGTACTAACAGATTTAAATGAAGAAAAGGGCGAGGCATTAGCAACTGAACTGGGCGAAAATGCTCTTTTCGTGAAACAAAATGTAACGTCTGAAGAAGATTGGGCGACTGTCATTGAGAAAACAGAAGAAACATTTGGACCGGCTAACGTGCTTGTGAACAACGCTGGAATTACTTTGGCAAAAAGCCTCTTCGACCTAACATTAGAAGAATACAAGCGTACGGTTGAAATTAACCAAGTATCTGTATTCCTAGGAATGAAAGCAGTAGCACCATCTATGAAAAAAGCAGGTAGCGGTTCGATTGTTAACATTTCTTCAATGAATGGCCTAGTTGGAGGAGCAATCGGATACACAGATACGAAGTTCGCTGTTCGTGGTATGACGAAAGCAGCTGCTCTTAACTTGTCTCCAATGGGCATTCGCGTAAACTCTGTACACCCAGGTGTCATCGCTACACCAATGGTTGTTCAAGAAGACACAAAAGCTGCAGTTGAAGAGTTCTCGAAAAGCATTCCAATGAAGCGTGTCGCACAGCCTGAAGAAGTATCCAATATGGTACTATTCTTAGCATCTGATGAATCTAGCTATTCCACAGGTTCAGAATTTGTAATTGATGGTGGATTGACTGCACAGTAAGCGTAATTGTAAGTTGTGAATGATCAATAAAACGAGAACTGACTTCGGTAGGTGCTTTTTTTATAGTTAGGTTGCTTAACACTGAAAAGTAGCGGGTTAACACTGAAGGATTTAGAATTAACGCTGAAGGATTCACATGAATGCAGTAGCAAAACCGCTCGTCTTTATTATGAAGTGGAAACATATCGAACTTATCAGTTGATTTTTCTAAAAATCGGCATATAATTGAAAATGAATGACATTCAGTCATATTGGAAAGAAGGGTGTGAGTCACATCGATAAAAAGGAACGAATCATACAATCGGCAATTGATGTTTTCTCCGAGAAAGGGATTGAGAAAGCAACAATTTCAGAGATTGTAAAGAAAGCGGGTATCGCTCAAGGGACTTTTTATTTATACTTTTCTTCTAAATTAGCAGTTATGCCTGCGATTGCTGAAGTGATGGTCAACAAAATACTAGAAGGTCTTAATAAAAAAGTAAGTAGTGGACCTATTAAGCAGCAGATTATTGATATGATTCATGTCATTTTCGATTTAACAGAAACATATAAAGAGCTTACGAAACTACTATACACTGGATTAACGCAAACGCAGTATGTAGGTAATTGGGAAGTTATTTATGCCCCTTTATATGATTGGATAGAAGAGCTATTACGAAACGGAATCAAATACCAGGTAATTGATCCGGAACTAAATGTTAAATATACTGCTAAAATCATCGTCGGAACGATTGAATCAGCGGCAGAGCAAGCATACCTCTATGATCAGCAAGATGCTAATGCTGTCAAAGAACACCAAAAAGAATTATATCACTTTCTAATCAAGGCTTTAGGCGCTAACACGTAGCGTCCTTTTATTTTATCTTAAAATGAATGACAGTCAGTCATTAAAATTATAAGGAAGGAAATTTCTATGAAAAGAGCTTGGTTTTATGTCAGCTTAACAAGTTTACTAGAATTGTTTTGGATTTTCGGGTTTAACGTGGCTGATGCTTGGTGGCATTGGGCAATCATTATTCCCGTGATTGTTGTGGATTTTATGATTCTTTCAAAAGCATGTGAATTATTACCGACAGGAACAGTGTATGCCGTTTTTGCAGCTGCAGGCGCAGTCGGCACTTCACTTATGGATGTCTTTATATTCGGAGAATCATTCAGTGCGGAGAAAGGATTATTTATCAGTATCCTCGTCATCGGTGTTATTGCTTTAAACTTAGCAGATCAAAAGTCTGAATCAACATTAGAAACTGAACAAGGAGGTGTTTAATATGGGATGGATTTACGTATCTTTTGCAGCCATACTCGAACTAGTTGGCGTTATTGGATTAAATAAATTCAGTGAACGGAAAACACTTTTGCACACATTACTCTTTTTCGGTGGTTTTGGCGGAGCATTCCTTTTTCTTTATACATCCTTTAATTACCTTCAGGTCAGTGTAGCTTACGCCGTTTGGATTGGCATAGGAACCGCGGCTGCAGTAATTGTAAATATGATTTTCTTTAATGAATCAAAAAGCATAGGACGAATCATTAGTTTAGTCATTATTATCGTAGGCGTTACAGGATTAAAAGCAGTCTCTTAGGAATTATTACGATGAATTATGAAAAACGACTCGAACTCATTAAAGAGTTCAAGTCGTTTTATTTAAATGCTCATTATTTTGCTGGTTCTAGATCTTCAATTGAATCAATATCCATATATTCAGGAACGACTAAACCGATTTTAGCTCCGGTTAGATTCTCTCCTAAGTCATCAAAGCCGCCTTCATGCTTATCATAGAATGCTTTCGTTGTAATCGGCATCCAAACCGCTAATGTTGCGTCAGCATCACCATTTGCAATAGATTCATACACAATCGCCAAATCAACAGGTGTTACGGTAACATCATAGCCATACTCTTCTAATACCTCTGCTACAACATAGGTAGCTGACAGTTCAGAATCCCATTGTGTAGATGTCAATTCTATCGATTTTCCATCTGTTTCTTCAACACCTTCTGTCCAACCTGCTACCTTATCTGGATTATCTTCTACCCAACGCTTGGCGGCATCCTTCAGTTCATCTCCTGTTTGGTGCGTCTCATACATAATTCCTTCCATATCTTCAATGTCCCATTGAAATTGATCAATCAGTTTATATGCATTAGGCATATCTTCTTTTAATCCTATACGTGCAAGGGTTTTAATCACTTCTTTTTCACCATAAACATTGTCTGGGTCATCTAAATATTTTAAGTCTGGATATTTCGCAAAAATCCAATGCGGATTCCAGCCTGTAATAATAATTGGTTCTTCCTTTTCTATCGCATCATCAAGTGCTGCTGTCATTGCAGTGGTTGATGATTGCTCAAGCTTCCAACCTTGTAAACTTTCATATTCATCAATGGCTTTTTCAGTTGTCACAGTAATAACTGCACCTGGCTCTATACCAATAATAGTATAGTTTACTTCTTCACTGTAATTGATCTCCTGGTCTTCTTCTTCCCCTGTAGCCGTATCTTCAGATTGGCAACCTGCAACAAACAATGTCAAAACGATAAGAATCAAAAATGAAAGATTAAATGTGTTGAACAGTTTTGTCTTAAACAATTTTGTTTCCAGAACCCTTCTCTTGTTGTTACTAGCTTGTTTCTAGCGTGAGTTAACTGAATGGCATTGATTGAATATGATTCTAGCTCGTGTATTTTTACATACACATCTATTACTAGTCTTACATTGTTTTTTAATACCAGATTATTCCTGATCGCGGTACTCCTTAATCATAAATAAAGAGGGTAAAAGTCAGAATATAGCAGCCTTTGTATGTTAAAATTGTTTCTAAATATTATGAAATATATTATATGAAGATTAGGTGGGATCAAGTGGGAAGTGAACATGAAACACCTGAAAAAAGAAGAGAACGATTAAGACAACAAGAATGGAAAGATAATCCTCAAGGCGTTTCAAAAGATGCTTGGGAGAGAGGAAGACATGGAAGTCTCGTTGTTTTAGTTGGCGGTCTAAGTTAGAAAGGCACTGGAATACTTCTTCTTGTCATCATATTAGGTTTTATCGTCTATGCGGTTTTCTTTCGATGAAGTTAGCTTTAATTAAAGAAGATTATACAAAAACAACGCTTGGGCAATCCATACCCAAGCGTTGTTTTAAATTAATTAACCCCTGCTAAATCTCTTTCATGTTGTTGTTTAGATCGATCGGATACTAAACCTTCCTTACCAGATATAACACCTGCGATTAGGATGATCATCGAAATGACGATTAAAAATACGATTGGCATCGTCCAGCTACCGCTTATGTCATACAATGTACCGACAAAAACCGGGCCGACTGCCGCTAACAAGTAGCCAAATGATTGCGCCATTCCTGATAATTCAGCCGCTTCCTTCCCGTCTCTCGTTCTTAACGTAAAGAACATCATGGAAAGACTGAAGCAACTTCCTCCAGCAACCCCGAGTAAAATGGCTGATACTGGAACGAACGCCATACTACCGAGCAACAATCCAGAAAACCCGATAATAAACAGCACAGCGGCTCCAATAGCTAATCCGACTTGATTTTTCATTTTCTCAGCAACCATTGGCATGACAAGTGTTGTCGGAATGATTGCCGCTTGTAGTAGGAAGACCATCCAGCCCGCCGTACTTGCATCATAACCAATTGAATTCAATACGTCCGGCATCCACGTAATTAATGTGTAAAAGGCCAAAGACTGTCCTCCCATAAATACTGTCACAGCCCAAGCTAACGGAGAACGCCATAAATTCGTTTTTTGTTCCGTTACATTCACTTTCGGTGATGATTCACCCTTTTTGCGTAGCTGTGGAATCCAGATGAGTAAGGCAATGACAGCAAGCAATCCCCATACACCTAACGCACCTTGCCATCCCATATTGCCAATCGAGGAAGCTGGTACGCTCAATCCGGAACCTAAAGCACCGAAAATATTCATAAATACAGCATAGATACCTGTCATGAGCCCAATTCTAAAAGGGAAACTCATCTTAATAATCGCTGGTATTAAAACGTTACCAACGGCAATCGCCAAGCCGATAAATAAAGTTCCGATAAATAAAAAGCCAATGCCTGTAATCGATCGAATCGCAATCCCAGCAATCAGCAACATCATCGATAAGCCAATCGTCCATTCCATACCAATTTTTCTTGCAATCTTCGGTGTAAATGGTGAAAACACTGCAAACGCGAGCAATGGTAACGTAGTAATTAGCCCTGCGACAGAGTTACTAATTCCGAGATCATCACGGATAAATGTAATCAATGCACCGACTGAAGTAATAGGTACCCTCAAGTTTGACCCGATTAAAATAACACCAATTAATAATAGCCAACTGGCTTTTGTAGTATTGTTGTCTGTTTGTATCCCTGCTTGCTTACTCAAAACTACTCCTCCGTCATCTTCAATATGTAATCTTTTAATACTTCCATGTCATTCTCGACATACATTGCAGCAGACGCTTGGTCCTGCTTTTGAATCGCATCCAGTACATTCAGGTGAAGTCCTTTCTCCAACTGAAAAGAAGGCTGCATAGCCAAGAAATCATGGACAAATGAATATAATAAATCTGTCATATGCTCATATAAATCAATCAGTAACTGATTGCCAGAAGCTTGAACGATCGCTTTATGAAATTCAATATCAGACGTAATAAATTGATCTATGTCTTCTTTTTCAGAAGCAATTTTAGTTTCAGAAACAATTGCTTCAATCTTCGTCAAGTCTTCTTCTGTTCGATGTTCGGCAGCCATTTTAGCAGCTTGTTTTTCGAGCGCAAATCGCACTTCAAGCGTTTCCAGCATCGTAGATTTCTTTACATGACGCTTTAAAGCAGCTCCTAAAACACTTGTTGATCTAACGAGCGTGCCACTCCCCTGCCTTGTTTCCAATAAACCAGCGTGAACTAATGCCCGGATGGCTTCCCTTAATGTATTACGACTTACGCCGAACTTTTCCATTAGTTCCATTTCAGGCGGAAGTTTTTCTCCTACCTTCCACTGTCTCTGTTCAATTAACTGCTCCATTTGTTCAGCAACCTGTTCTACCAACGACAAACGATTTATTTTCTGAATCATTTTGTTCCTCCATAAAAGTTGTAGGATGATTGGTACATAGGATATTGTACGTGAGGGTAGCGGTTTTGTAAACTGATGTAGGTTATTTGTTGTTCGATCATCTGATGGATTGCTAATGTTTGAAGTGCATCGTTTTTTTCCAAATAAAAAAGCAACCTGCTGAATAGCAACAGGTTGCTTTTTTATATTTTAACGATTATCTTCATCATCATCGCTGAATTTATCTTTCATATCGCCATATATCTTTTTGGCTTCGCCTTTTACTTGGTCTTTTTTACCTTCGATTTCTTTCGAAGTATCGTCTGTCATTTCACCATATTCCTCTTTTGCTTTACCTTTCGCCTTATCCAATGAACCTTTTACGTTCTCTTCAAAACCTTTATCTGACATATTAAATCCTCCTTGTTGTGGTTCAGGTTGCAATTAAAATCAGTAAAAGCTTTAGAAAGCTTACAGTTTTTATTTAACCGTCAAGAAGGATTTGTAAACATTGATCTAGCTAAATCAGGGTTCAAAATATCGGATTTACAGTGTATAGATTCATTACGTCGTCAAAAGCTATCCATAAATAAGTGAAGGAGGGTAACGATGAGCGGTAAACCTAAAGGGCCAAAATAGCAGAAAGAACCAAATTTACCGAAGAGTCCGAAACAGCCATATGGAGAACCTTTGAAAGGCTCGCATAAAGTGAAGCAGCAAAATCATTCAGGTCAAAAACAAAAAACAGATCATGATATGTAGTGTTTGGAAAATAGAGTGATTTGGATGTTTACAATGGGGAAGCATTTTTTAAGCTCCCCATTGCACTTCTATTCGAAGATAGAGCACGACTTTTACGCGCTACCTTTGATTAGACCACTCCTATTCACAGATAGGGCATGATTTTTGCACGCTATCTTTGATTAGACCTCTCCTAATCACGGGTAGAGCTCCATTTTCGCGCGCTACCCGTGATATAGAATACTCCACTACTATTGTGATTCTTTCGGTAAAAGTAACTTCTCAATCCCTCAACCATTTTGCCGTCACTGTATCAGCTGTGGACATCTGTTCTGGAGTTCCTTCAAATATGATTTCTCCCCCATGTTTTCCTCCACCTGGTCCGAGTTCAATGACCCAGTCACTTGCGGCAATAAAGTCGACATTGTGCTCGATAATGATGACTGAGTTTTTACGTTCTACAAGTTTTTGAAACACGGCGAACAGTTTGTCGTTGTCTTGTGCATGTAATCCTAACGAGGGTTCATCTAGAATATAAATTTGTCCTTCCTTTTTAAGATGGCTTGCCAATTTTAATCGCTGGACTTCGCCACCACTTAATGAGCTCGTCGTCTGTCCTAACGTTAAATATTCTAGTCCGACTTCTCTTAGTGTATTGACGCGATGGATGATTTTTGGCCGATCGAAAAAGTCTTTTGCTTCTTCAATCGTTAGCTGTAATACGTCTACGATATTTTTTCCTTTATACGTATGTGAAAGAGCTTCATCCGAATACCTCGTTCCACCACACGCTTCACAAGTTACGGATACCGGATCGGCGAAAGCTACGTCTGGCTTCGTAATTCCTTTACCATCACAAACCGGACAGGCGCCTAACGAATTAAAACTAAATAATCCAGCGGGTTCCCCCGTTTCGCGCGCAAAGATTGCCCGAATATCATCCATAATTCCCATGTACGTTGCAAGTGTTGAGCGACTGGAGATACCAATCGGAGCTTGTCCAACCATAATTGTTTCTGGATACTTTTCAGGAAAAGCTTCAAGCATCAACGAACTTTTTCCGGAACCAGACACACCACAAACCGAAACGAGGACATTTTTCGGAATATCTACTGTGAGATCTTTCAAGTTGTTCATCGCCGCGTGTTTGATTGTGAAAGTTTCTTCAAATGGGCGTGGTTCTGAATTGATCTTGAGTGTTTTTTGCAGCGTCGTTGCAGCTTCTGATTCTTCCAATCCTTCTTTGTTTCCTTGAAATATCACTTCCCCACCATGCACACCTGCACTTGGGCCCATTTCAATGATTTCATCAGCAATTTCAATGACAGATAGATTATGTTCAATCACAATCACTGTGTTATGTTCCTCTTTGATTCGTTTCAGCATTTGAATGAGCAAATCAACTTCCTCCGGATGCAGACCTGCAGTCGGTTCATCAAAAATAAACGTCATGTTGTTCAAACTACTCCCTAAATGACGCGCAATTTTAACACGTTGGGCTTCCCCACCCGATAGTGATTCCATTTTTCGCGATAAATTTAAATAACCCAATCCTAAATCTACGAGCTGTTTTATAGAAGGAATAGTTTGTAAAGCAATCGCATGCCCAATTGGATCATTGATTTTTTCAAGCTCTTCTAATAGATCAGTTAGCTCGAGCGCATCATAATCAGCAATATTGAATCCATTAATTTTAGATTCAAGCACTTGTGGATTCAGTCCGGACCCTTGGCAAGTCGGACAAGGTGTACGTGTCGTCATTGCCAGGACGTCATCAAGAGTTGTTTGGGCAAGTTTTGAAACATCCCGATTAATATAAAGACGAGTAAAACGCGGTAATAGCCCGTCCCATTCATGAGGCTGCGGACCATGCTTCGTGTGAAACGGCGCAAAAACCCGCTCACCTTCAGGAGGTCCGTAGATAAATAACTGATAGTCTTCCTCTGAAAAATCTTTAATCGGTATATCAGGGTTAAACAACCCCCCTGTAATCATCCATCTACCTTGCCAACCAGATGGTGATAACGGTTTAAACTGTACCGCGTACTCCTTTAATGATTTATCTTCATCAACTAACTTGTTTACATCAGGTGCGACAATTTCACCAAAACCATTGCAAGACGGGCACTGCCCAAATGAACTTTGACTTGAAAAGTCTGTTGCCGTCTCAATCGGCGGGTCGCCAATGCGTGAAAACAGCAATCGAATCAATGGATCGATATCCATATACGTGCCAACCGTCGAACGGGAATTCCCACTGACCGGTCGCTGTTCAACAACGACGACGGGACTTAAATGTTTCATTAAATCCGCTTCAGGTCTTTCATACCGCGGCATTTGATAACGAACATACATCGGGTAATTCATCGTCATTTGTCTTCTGCTTTCTGTTGCCAGCGTATCAAAAACGACTGAACTCTTTCCTGAACCGGAAATACCGGTAAACACCGTAATTTGTTCTTTTTGAATGTTAAGGTCGATGTTTTTTAAGTTGTTTGCTTTCAGACCACGTAAAATGATCTCATCTTTTTTATTCGACATGTGATCATCCTTTCTGACGGATCATCAATGATTATTCGTTGCATGCATTTTAGCATACTAACCCAAATTATTTAGAAGAAATGAAAGTTGAAAACATACCGATTTCCTTCCTGTCAGGTTTAATGAACTATAAGTACCGGGAAATCTATAGATAGACCTACCCTTGATGTTCCATTCTCTAACCAAAAAAGCCGAAGGAGATCATTGAACCGTGATCATTGCACTCCATAGTATCTGATAGTGGAATAGATTATAGAACTTACGTATAATTACTCGTTGTAAAAGAACGAGAGGCACGAATAAGAAAGGTGATTTGTATGAGACTAAAAGATAAAGTAGGAATTGTTACAGGAGGCGCTGGTGGAATTGGTCGTGGCATCGCACTTGCAATGGCTAAAGAAGGCGCACATATTGCAATCGTAGATATCAATGAAGAAAACGGCCAAAAAGTGCTTGAAGAAATCAATGGCCACACAGAAGGCATGCTTTTTATTAAAGACATTTCTAAAAGAGAAAACGTTGAAGAGATCGTAGAAAAAGTTGTAGAAAAGTTCGGTAGACTTGATATCTTAGTCAATAACGCTCACGCATCTAAACAAGCACCATTCGCTGAGACAACAATGGATATGTTCGATCTATCCTTTAACACTGGATTCTATCCAACATTTAACTTTATGCAAGTGGCCTATCCAGAGCTTAAAAAGGCAAAAGGTAAAGTCATTAACTTTGCTTCAGGTGCTGGAATTAATGGACAACCTACACAAGCTTCATACGCTGCAGCAAAAGAAGCGATTCGCGGAATTACGCGTGTAGCTGCGAATGAGTGGGGCGCAGACGAAATTAACGTAAACCTTATCTCTCCAATTGCGTTAACTGAAGGTGTGAAACAATGGAGTGAAAACTTCCCAGAATTATATGATGAAACAATCAATAAAATCCCTATGAAACGTATGGGTGACCCAGAAAAAGATATTGGTCGCATCGCTGTATTCTTAGCTAGCGAAGATTCTGACTACATTACCGGCCAGACAATTATGTCCGACGGTGGATCAACTAAATTATAATGATCAAACTCAGATAAACATAACTTCCTTACATTGGAGGAAGTTGTGTTTTTTTTATAAAGCTGAGCCACCCTCATTCAAGAGGATTTCGCATTCATAGTATAATAATATGGGGTGAAACTAATGCGACAAGAAAATATAATAACCGATGAAAAGCTAGTCCTCCAAGCTGCACAAGCTATATGGGCGATGAATAAATACCTTGTACTCGCTTGTAACCAACAAGATTATCAGAAGGTGCGCACGTATTTAAAAGCGAATGATCGTGATTTAACTGCGGCTTATAGAATTTTAAGAAATATCGAAACAACATATGGTCAAGTACCAACAGAAGAGCTCCCTCAACTTTCGAATGCACTGTACCATATGGCGGGTTATTTCAAAAAATTAGTATCCAGTGAAGAAAGACAAAAGATGAGTAATTCCATCCAAACAAACTTTTCCCAAGCGCTAACATTGCTTGAAGAAAATACGCAAAAATATCAAGTGCATTATTTATTGCATTCGCGTTTTTGGCCTCAAGACAGAGAGAAGCCGTTTAATCTCGTTCCGGTTGCACTTAAACATCATAACGTTACTTACGAAGCAAACGAGTTATTATGGTATGGCGACTATTTAACATTTAACAATTAAAGAGAAAAAGGTGATTTGATGCGTTTATGGCACGAACAACTAATCCCAGATCTACCAAGGCCTCAGCTGTTAGGTCAACATCGTGAATGTTGCGCATTACGTGGATTAGGATGGAAAAAGAAACACGCTACCGTAGATTATGTTTTCACCCATTCCCCTTATAAATTGTATCAGTATCATATGTTAGTCATCGAAGAGATGCAGCGTCGCGGTTATAAAAATGACCCGTTATGGGAGGATCCAACCTATCGCGGTAAAGCTTGTCCTCCATATGATCTAGCCGATATGAAGGTCGAGAGATTAACTAATCCTATTTATCCAGAACATGACACCGCCTACTTAAAGGAATGTAAAAATAACTTACTTGAGAAGGGTATTCGGTTGTCATATGAATGAACGATCATAACTTCAAGGAAATACCTAAACAAAAATCGTGATTTTTTCTCCATATTTTAAGGCTCATAGCTTATAACGACTATGCTAGTATCAAAATATGGAGTTGATAAACATGAATCAATCTGATTATTTATTACAAGAAGCTACTAACTTTATTCATAGCTGCTACACTGAACTTGGGATACCCGAAGAAGAACAAAACAAAAGAATTTCTGACATTGAAAGTGAAATACACCGTACAGGTACTTATGCTCATACAAGCTTGGAATTAACACATGGAGCAAAGATGGCTTGGCGCAATAATAATCGATGCATTGGTCGATTGCTTTGGGATACATTACACATTATTGATGCACGTCATATTTATACAGCAGAAGATGCTTATGACAAACTTATTGAACATATTAACTTCGCTACAAATGTCGGGAATATACGATCTACAATTACCATTTTCCCTCCAAGATTCGATGGAAAAGATCCAATGAGAATTTGGAATCATCAGCTGCTACGTTATGCTGGATATGAGTCCAATGGTGAAGTGATTGGTGATTCCACATCGATTGCTTTTACGAAAGAATGCGAACGTTTAGGATGGTCAGGACAGCAAACAAACTTCGATATTCTCCCATTAGTCATTCAAGAGTTAGGACAGACACCTAAACTATTTGAAATACCTAAAGAGATCGTGAAGGAAGTTGAGATCACACATCCTCAATTTGAAGAATTCAAAGCGTTAAATCTAAAATGGTATGCTGTACCAATCATTTCTGATATGCGATTAGAAATAGGTGGTATTGATTACCCGATGGCACCATTTAACGGTTGGTATATGGGGACTGAAGTAGGAGCGAGAAACCTTGCTGATGAAGATCGGTATAATGCACTACCTAAAATAGCTGAAATAATGGGGCTCAACACAAATTCAGACCGTTCCCTTTGGATTGATAAAGCTCTAGTGGAATTAAATATCGCTGTAATCTATTCTTTTGAAAAAGCTGGTGTCACGCTTGTCGACCATCATACGGCGGCAAAACAATTTAAAGCTTTTGAGAAGAAAGAAATGAAGCATAATCGTCCAGTTACAGGGAATCGGGCATGGCTCCTTCCACCGCTATCGTCAGCAACAACGCATATCTACCATAAACCGTATAAGAATGACATCGTCACGCCGAATTACTTTTATCAAGAAAAAGCATACGAGCCTACTACGTAAATTTTAATAGTAGATGAAATAAAAAGAAGTGTTTCATAACAATAGGCGAAACACTTCTTTTTATTTTTGTTTGAAGACTACTGTTTATTCTCCCAATTAAACTCAGCGCTTTTTATAAAATCATATAATTCATTTTTCCCCTTTACTTGATATATACCGTCGTCAAGGTCAACACACTCTTTACCTAACAAAATATGATAGCTACTTTCCTCAGTTTTAAGCGTGATAATATACTCGACCGAGGGGGTTTTATTTGTTTCTTTCATCTCCATGCTTCTAGGTTTCTTTATAATGTTTTGAATTACTTCATCGGAAGTTGATTCAGTCCATTTGTGGTTAAGCATATCTTCAATTCTAACTTTCTCTACAACCGTATCGTTTGATAGTTCAGATGATATTACTGATTCATAAGTAGTTTGTTTACTCTGTTCGATCATAAACCACGCTACCCCTAACACGACAACAAATGAAGTAACCAGAACTTTTTTCTTCAAATAACCTCTCCTTTTCAAAGCTTATATAATCGTATTAATTATTTTTATTAAAACATACAATACATAATTACACAGCAGGTTTAATGTCAATGATTGATGATGTCACTTAGCTATCGACTTACATAAGATACTTCAAGTCATTGTAAATGCACAATTTGTATCCAATCGTTTAATAACAGTAATCCTTGGAACGAAGTAAATTGCTCTCTACTTATGCTTATTTCTAAAGTTACGGAGGTACTGTATGATAAATTTTCATTCATTTTATGGAACAATTACGATGATCAGTGATTTTCCAATAGGTCAAGATGATGAGGAAGCAGGCTGCTATAAGATGATGTCTGTCGAAAATAATTCAGGTGAGTTAGTTAATTTCGTTGTAACACCTTCAACTTATTTTGTAGATCACGTAGCGGTGAAAGTGGGAGATCGTGTAACCGGGTATTATGACGGTGATGCACCAACCATCCTCATATACCCTCCACAATACGAGGCACTTGTCATGGTTAAAGAGAACCAAAACCAACATGTAAAAGTTGATTATTTTAATAGCCAGTTGGTGAGTAGCAACGGACAGCTAGCACTGAATATCTCTCCATATACACAAATTGTGTTAACCAATGGTCAGACATTTACACAACCACCGAAAAATCGAGATTTAATTGTCATTTATGGACCTGCAACCTTTAGCATTCCTGCACAAACTACACCTTACAAAGTCATTGTATTATGTTTTTAAAAACTCGCCTAACAGATAAATAGTTCACTTACCGTGGAGAAAATCTAAAATAACAATATATTTAGCATATCAATTGGTATGCTTTCTTTTATTGTCATACCAATGCTTTAACTATAATCGCACCCGCTTTGACATATAAATTCGCATTGATTTTATCATAATGATAATATTTATTGTAATCGTGTTATTTTGTCATTTATTTACTATGTTAAACAACTGTGAATTACTATGTGAATTCGTATGTGATTTATTTATCCACTGATTTTTTTATTTATAAAAATTTTTCTGTCATCTGTAATCATTTTTTGATTCCATATGTTAAAATGCAGGAAAATAACATAAATACTGAAATAACTTAATAATACTGAAATGATTTATTGCATAATCACTTTAGAAAAGTAGGGTTTAATTTGAATTACGGTAAATGGTCTGCGATATTGGGAGTTATTTGTGCATTAACTATTTTTTCCTCTTATGCAGTTGCTCCAAAGCAACCCGAAGGTATGATGGTTGTTCTTATACAGATATTATTCTTCACTTCCATTGTCTCAGGAATACTTGGTTTAATTTTTAGTTTTATAAGTTTTAAAAAGAAAGAAAAAGGGTTTTTAAAGATGATAGCTCCCATAATAGTTATCTTAGTTATATTAACGTTTGTTATTTCATTCATTCTTACGGTATTTAGTTTTCTGTAAAAACCTCAAAAAGCGAATTTAATGTAAGGAATGATATTCATATAAAGGGCGCGCTAATTTAACAGTGCGTCCCTGCAGGGTCGTAACTTAGTCTTGATAAGTAACGCAAAGGAGCGAAAAAAGTGTCTAATGATATTAAAGTCGAATTCGAAATAAAAGCATTCGGAGAAGAAGAAATAGATAATTATAATAATTCATTTAAGGGATATGAGGTTGCAAGAAATAAGGTGTTATCAAAAGAAATAACATTGGGGGAACTTGAAAATTACATATCTTCCATCTTTAGAGAGGTAAAGGATGATTATGGACAACAACCTGAACAACTAACTGCAAAAATCACCATTAGAGCAAAAGAAAATGAAGGTGAAATTACTTATCTCGGTTGAGCCTTATCTATTCCTCAATACGAACGGGCGCAGTTGTAGAATAAGAAGTGCGCCTCTAACGGGGCAGGTTATAGAGCAGAGGTGATAATCATTGAGAATATTTTTATTCGTTGTTTCTTATGTTGTGTTAGATGTAATTAGTTCATTACTTTATGTCGGATTATTGCTGTTGCTTTTTAGTACAATGAAAAAAATATTTAATATGAACGAAGAAAAATGGAGCGCACTTTTTAAATACAGAAAAGGAAAAGGCTTATATTCTATAATGGTTTTTCCGTATTTATTGATGATTGCCATAATGTTCCCAGTATCTATGTTAGGGTTTGAATTGATTAACTTTGATTATAGAATTTTAGGTTATATAGCCGTGATTATGTTACCAACACTTATTCTATTACTAAATCTACCTAAACTTAAAGAAAGTATAGTAAATAAATACGCAGAAAGTTATTAAGCAAAAGGGCGCGTTTCTTTAATAAGAATTGCGCCTATTTTCTATATAAATATTTTTGTGTCTATAAAGGAGAGGTGTAAGTTTGAAACAAATACCATTGATTTTATCATTTATTCTGTGCATTTTTGTAGCAATTTTAAATTTTTCGGAACACGACTTTTTTAATGGCATGTTTATGGCTATTATTTCTTTACTTGTCCTAATCGAATTGGTGAGACAGTTAACAAATAAAAGTGAGGAGTCTAGTTAAGCAATCGGGCGCGATTGTTGCATAACAGCATTAATATATTAAAAAGTCGCTCAATTGATATGAGCGATTTTTTTCGTTCTAAAGTCATACTTCACTTTTGGTGGAGAAATAGTGAACTACTAATGCAAATAGCATTAAAATCGCACTGTTTTCCCAGGGATTTTTGTAATACAAATAACAATGGTATTAACAGTATACTTACCTAGCAGACGAGTTATTTTTATTGCTTATTTCGATAAGAATGCTCACAAAACAAATCGTTAATAAGCAATTCCTACACGTTTGCGAATAAATGTATCGTCTGAAAGCTGGCTATAAGCAAAGGCTGCTGTGTCCTGAACCGAAATTTTCCTTCCGTCTACGGGCAGCGTCTCTGCTTCCACACGATAATCCCCTACTTCTTCTCCTTCAGGCAAATACGTCGGACAAACAACTGTCCAATCAAGGTCTGATTCTTTCAAAAGCTCATATGCTGCAGCATGATCCTCGGCTGCAGTCGTTGTTTTCCGCTTCGACTCACTCGATTGAAACCGGTAAATGCTAGGGTTTACTCTGCTATTTAAAATCCCCGCCGTTCCAATCGTAATATATCTTTTCACATGATAATCATTCATGAGTTGAATGATCATTGGTGTGTAGCGAGAGAGCACGTTGTTTTTATCTGTGTTTAGCGCACTTACAACCGCTTCGACAGGTATTATAGTCATCGCTTTTTCCAATGCTTCTGCATCGAGCACATCGCCTTGCACGATATATAAATGCGGATGGTCTAGCATTATCTTCTCAGGCGATCGAACAAGAGTCACCACTTCATGCCCATCTTGCAACATTTTTTCGAGTAAGGCAGTTCCAACTCGCCCTGTTGCACCGAGTAGTAATATTTTCACACTCTTCCCTCCTCTTTGCTTATAGACCTAGTACTTAGTAGTTTAGCGGAAGAGTACAATAAGTAAAAAGAAAGAGACTTCCAAAGAGTCTCTTTCCATACGATCTTTTCTATTCTTCATCTACAGGGATATAATCAAAGATTTCACCTGATTTCGTCAGCTTCGTGAGCTTTTCCAACCATCGGTAATAGACTCTAGCATCTTCAAGTTGTTGATAATCCAATTCAGCCTTTTCTCTTAATGCTTCATCTGTCTCAGGGTCCTCGATTACTTCTTTCAGTTGTTCCTGGGCTTTTTTCAAGCTAACCAAATACATATTCACTTCACGTTCCCACTTCATGCCATAGAAATGAGAAAAATAATTGAAAAAATTCTTTTCAGCAATGAATGAATCCTTTCTCGATCCCTTCTGCCATACCTTTTTAACGATATTAATATCTTGCAGCTTGCGGACGGAAGTGCTCATGCTCGGTTTACTCATACCGAGTGCGTCTTTCATTTCATCTAATGTAATCGGTTCGTGTTTAAAATACATGGTTGCGTACAAACGCCCTACTGCAGGAGTAACACCATACAAGTCCATCGTTTCTGATATCGTATTAATCATCATCCGTTCAACCTGTTCAATCTTTTCTTGAGCATTTCCATTGTGTGAGTCATTCCGTTTTTCTTCCATGGTGGCACCTCTTTTTTGTATATTGCACTTGAGTTATTCACGCGAGTAAGGAAGCCTATATAGAATATTGCATATGTTAGTATGTTTATTTAGTTTGTTAAGTACAAATTGAATGTTTCTTTTATTTTATAATTAGTATGGCAAAGAAGCAAGCTAAAATCAGCACTTCATAAAAGAGACGATCCTCTTAGTGAGAACCGTCTCTTTACCTCTATTTATTTCATCCACTCATCAACGACATCCTGATTTTCTTCTATCCATTTTTCAGCACCTTTTAGTGGATTGTCTTCGTTTTCTTTCGTTTGGATCATTAAATCACCCAACTGATCATCATTCAGCTTAAAGTTCATCAACCATTTGCTGACATCTTCATGATCTGAGTCGAAACCATCACGAGTTGCCATATAAATTTTCTCTACTTCACCAAAGGTCTTTTTCGGATCGTCTAAGAATTTTAGATCTACTTCAGAGAAAATGTAATGTGGCTTCCATAGTGGCGCAACAATCGGTTCTTCATCTTCGACTGCGAGTCTAATTGATGAAATCATTGCCGCTGTACTGCTTGCTGATAAATTGTAATCAAGACCATATTCATCAATAACTTCCTGTGCAACAATCATCGTACCTGCTCCAGATTCAAAGCCAATGATTTCCCCATTGAACTTGTCTTTATTTGCATTCAAATCTTCAATACTATTGATATCTTCCATATATGTTGGAACAACCAACCCAACTCTACCATTATCATACCATGGTTCTTCAAAGAAATTGGCTTGATCTTTAAACTCTTCATAGTAACTCTTGTCTTGGACAGGCAACCAGATCTCAGGTGCGATATCTAATTCTCCTGCTCCTAACGCAGCCATTTGTGGCCCCATTTCAAGCAACTTCAAATCCACTGTATACCCTTCATCTTCTAATAGAGCTTTCCATAGATTTGTAACGGCAATATTTTCAGGCCAATTAATTTGTCCGATCGTAATTGTTCCTTTGTCTTCCTCTGACCCATTCGAGTCTTCATCTGATTCTGCATCCGAGCTCGTTGAACCACATGCCGCCAGTACTAAAAATATTGTCGCCATTAAAGTGAATAGACTTATACGTTTAACATTCATTAATTACAAACACCTTTCCCTTTTTGTTTTTTAATTACATCTAGATCGAATACTCTTTTATTATAAGCGTGTATTGATTTCAACAGATGATACGCTTCATCGCCTCCCTTTGTTAAATAAAATAAATTTATTAAATTTTTTCTTAACAAATTATTCATATCTTATAGGTTAAAGAAATATTTTCTTTTGTCAAATCAATATTCTGTTTTTTCCTGCTTCCTTGTTGTTCTAGAAGTAACGAGACAAATTTTAAGTTTTTCAATAGGTTATTCAAAAACGTAGTCATTGCGGTACATGGCAAGCAAATGACCAATCTCCCTCAACTATGATTTGACAACGAAATTAAATCACTGTTAGGATTAGTTTATTAGAAACGTTAAATTTTTATTTAACAAACTTAACGTTATTCGTATAGGAGTGATGATGTGAAGTTACAAAAGATGTATATAAATGGAGAATGGCTGCATGCCAAATCCGAAAAGACTCGTGAAATTATTAATCCTTTTAACCAAGAAGTAATCGCTACAGCAGTAGAAGGAAATGCTGAAGATGCAAAAACAGCGATTCAAGCCGCACGCGTAGCATTTGATGAAGGCAGTTGGAGTACAATGCCTGCAAGTGAGCGTGGTGCAATCGTCAATAAAATTGGTTCATTGATCGAGCGAGACTTAGAAGAACTGGCAGAACTCGAAACATTAGATACGGGTAAAACCGTTCAAGAAAGTCGCGAAGATATGGCCGACATTGCGAATGTATTCTTTTATTTCGCAGGTCTCGCTGATAAAGATGGTGGCGAAGTCATTGCTTCTCCAATCCCGAATAGTGAAAGTAAAGTCGTTCGTGAACCTGTCGGTGTCTGTGGTCAGATTACACCATGGAACTACCCACTGCTTCAAGCCGCATGGAAACTCGCACCTGCTTTGGCTTCAGGCAACACGCTAGTCATGAAACCGAGTGAGATTACACCATTAACGACTGTAAAAGTTTTTGAACTCATGGAAGAAGCTGGTGTACCAAAAGGTGTTGCGAACTTAGTACTCGGAGCCGGAAAATCTGTAGGCGCTGAATTAGCTTCCAACCATGATGTCGACTTAATTTCATTCACCGGTGGCATCGAAACAGGAAAAACGATTATGCAAGCAGCGAGTGACAATATGAAAAAAATTGCTTTCGAGCTTGGCGGTAAAAATCCGAACATCGTTTTTGCCGATGCTGACTTTGAAACAGCTGTTGACCAAGCATTAAACGCTGTATTTTTTCACGCAGGTCAAGTGTGCTCTGCGGGAGCGCGTCTGTTAGTAGAGGAAAGCATCCATGATGAATTCGTAGAAGAGTTAGTTGAACGAACGAAACGAATTAAATTAGGAAACGGTTTCGATGAAGACACACAAAGTGGACCAATGATTTCAGCTGAACACCGCGAAAAAGTGGAAAGCTATGTAGAAATCGGTAAAAACGAAGGTGCCAAACTCGTCGTTGGAGGTAAACGTCCAGAAGACCCTGAGTTAGAAGACGGTTTTTTCTATTTACCTACAATTTTCACAAACTGCACAAGCGACATGCGCATTGTTCAAGAAGAAGTGTTCGGCCCAGTACTCACCGTCGAAACATTCCAAACGAAAGAGGAAGCCGTCCAACTTGCTAACGATACGATTTACGGATTGGCTGGTGCCGTTTGGACACAAGACTTGAGTAAAGCAGAATTTGTTGCTGCCCGTTTACGCATGGGAACAGTTTGGATCAATGACTTCCACCCTTACTTTGCGCAAGCACCTTGGGGCGGTTATAAACAATCAGGTATTGGCCGTGAACTTGGACGTGAAGGCATGGAAGAATATACAGAGTTAAAACACATTTTCCGCAATAAACAACCGAAACCGATTAAATGGTTTAAGTAAGAAGTCGATGGCGTACTGATAGATTCTTAAAAAGGTAGCTGTACCATGATTGCTCATGGTGCCTTCCTTTTGCACATTTTGTTAAATTTTTATTTAATAAATAAAACAAACTAAATAAAATATCAATGAGGATAAGTTTTTAGATTCTATAAAACAATCTTCAAGGGGGTAAATGACATGACACAAACATATGATTACGTAATTGTCGGCGGTGGGAGTGCAGGTTCTGTACTCGGTAACCGCCTCAGCGCAGATAAAAATAACAGTGTTCTTATTTTAGAAGCAGGACGAAGTGATTACTTTTGGGATTTATTTATTCAAATGCCTGCCGCGTTAATGTTCCCATCCGGCAATCGCTTTTATGACTGGATCTATTCAACAGACCCTGAGCCGTATATGGACGGGCGCCGTGTCGCTCATGCTAGGGGGAAAGTACTTGGTGGATCAAGTTCAATCAACGGGATGATCTATCAACGAGGTAACCCATTAGACTATGAGAAGTGGGCTTCAGAACCAGGGATGGAAAAATGGGATTTTGCCCATGTCCTTCCGTACTTCAAACGGTTAGAAAAAGCTTTTGGAGCCGATTCTTCCGATGAATACCGCGGGCTTGATGGTCCGATCAAATTAAAACGTGGCCCTGCAACTAATCCGTTATTCCAAGCATTCTTTGAAGCTGGCGTTCAAGCGGGTTATGCAAGAACACCTGACGTCAATGGATTTCGCCAAGAAGGCTTTGGACCGTTCGACAGCCAAGTGCATAACGGTAGACGTGTATCGGCGTCACGTGCTTATTTACGCCCAGTGATGCATCGCAAAAACCTTACAATTGAGACACGTGCTTTTGTGACAAGCATTAATTTCAACGGTAAGAAAGCAGAAGGATTAACATACAAAAAGAATGGAAAAATCCATCACGTCAACGCAGGAGAAGTCATTCTTTCTGGCGGTGCATTCAATACGCCGCAGTTATTACAGTTGGCTGGTGTAGGAGATGCCGAACATTTGCGTTCCGTTGGCGTTGAACCGATTCATCACTTGCCAGGGGTTGGAGAAAATCTGGAAGATCACTTAGAAGTATATATTCAGCACGCTACTCCTGAGCCCGTTTCCATGCAACCGAGCTTAAACAAACTGAAAATGCCTTGGATTGGCTTGCAATGGTTACTTGGTCGTACCGGACCAGCAGCATCCAACCATTTCGAAGGTGGCGGATTTGTCCGTTCGAATGATGAAGTTGACTATCCGAACTTAATGTTCCACTTCTTGCCGCTAGCTGTACGGTATGATGGACAAAAAGCAGATACAAAGCACGGTTTCCAAGTTCACGTTGGACCGATGTATTCCAACTCAAGAGGAAGATTGAAGATTCGTTCCAATGATCCATTTGAGTATCCAAGCATCGTCTGTAATTATTTATCTACCGAAGAAGATCGTCGCGAATGGGTCGAAGCCATCCGTGTTGCACGAGACATTCTTTCTCAGCCAGCGATACAAGGATATAGTTCTGGTGAAATTTCTCCAGGGCCTTCTGTCCAAACAGATGAAGAAATTATCGAGTGGGTTAAGAAAGACGGAGAAACAGCACTCCACCCATCATGCACAGCTAAAATGGGCCCTGCTTCTGACCCGATGGCAGTAGTAGACCCAGAAACAATGAAAGTGCATGGGTTAGAAAATATCCGTGTCGTGGACGCATCCGCCATGCCACGCACAACGAACGGAAATATCCACGCTCCAGTATTGATGTTAGCTGAAAAAGCAGCTGATATTATCCTCGGTAATGAACCGTTGGAACCAGAATATAAAGATTATTATGTTCATGGCGTTCATGCCCCAGATGCAGGGGCAGTTAAGGCGTAAAAATAATCATGAAATAGGAAAGAGACCGCTCTTGTTGAGAACGGTCTCTTTTATTTTTGCAGGGAAAGAAATGAGCTTTAGATTTAGTGTAGCTAAAAGCAATATTATTAATATATTCTAGTTTCTTTTATTTAATTTTGCGGATTTGAATTAATATTAGATAAGAAATCTTCTTTTGTTCTCAATACGTGATTTTGAGCATGTTCGCGAGCGGCTTGTTTATTTTGGTTTATAATTGCCTGTACAATTTGTTCATGTTCTTTAATTGATTTTTCCACTTGGAAATCCACAAAATCCGGGAATTGTGGCTGTAATCCATTCCATAAATCTGAGAGTAATGAAAATAGCCGTGCACTCTTCGAAGCTTTCCATATAAACGAATGAAAGGCTTCATTTAATTCTACATAACTATTACCTTCAGAATGTTTAATTCTATTATGAATTTGTTGAAGTTCATCAAAATGTTCTGGGGAATCACAAGCTCGTTCTGCAGCCATCCCTTCTAGGAATGCACGAATTTCATAGTGAACTTCAATATCTTCTTTTCTCAAGCCAATTACTACAACTCTGCGATTACTCTGAATATTGATAAGCCCTTCTCTGTCTAATACTTGAAAAGCTTCCCTAACTGGCATTCGCGAAACTCCTAATAAATTCGCAATACCTTCTTGCGTAATCTCTTGTCCCTTCTGTAATTTCCCATTATAAACCGAGCTTCTTAGAGAATGAAGAACTTGATCCGTCGTTGATAACTTTTTTATTTTTTTCATAATTATCTTCCTCATTTTGTATTGATATATTCATTATAACTCTTTGACAATTTAAAAATTAACAAATATAATTATTTTATTATTTGGATACAAAATACATTATACAAAATACAATTGGAGGATTAAAATGTTACCCTTAGAAGGTATAAAAATCATTTCATTAGAACAAGCCGTTGCAGCGCCATTTGCCTCCAGGCAACTCGCTGATTTAGGGGCTCGTGTTATAAAGATTGAAAGACCTGAAACTGGTGATTTCGCGAGAAACTATGATCAAACTGTAAAAGGAATGTCTAGTCACTTTGTGTGGATTAATAGATCCAAAGAATCTCTTACATTAAATATGAAAGCGGATTCAGGTAAATCAATATTTAAAGATTTACTAAAAGACGCAGACGTAGTGCTTCAAAACCTAGCTCCAGGGGCGATGAATCGTTTAGGTTTTAGTAATGAAGAACTTCATAAAATTAATGACAAGTTAATTATTTGTAATATTTCTGGCTATGGTTCTAATGGCTCTTACGTCAACAAGAAAGCCTATGATTTGCTCATTCAATGTGAGGCTGGTTTCTTATCGATCACGGGAACTGAAGAAACACCTTCTAAAGCAGGAATTTCAGTAGCAGATATTGCAGCTGGCATGTATGCATATAGTGGTATCTTAAGTAGCATTATCAAGAGAGCTAGAACCGGTAAAGGAGAAGTACTGGATATATCCATGTTAGAAGCATTAGGTGAGTGGATGGGATTCCCAATGTATTACTCGCTTTATGGAGATAAGGAACCAAAACGTACAGGCTCTCATCATGCAACTATTTATCCTTATGGGCCTTTTCAAACCGCTGGGGAAGAGACTATTTTCTTTGCCATCCAAAATGAAAGAGAATGGGTAAATTTCTGTGAAAATATTTTACATAACCCTGACCTGGCTGTAGATTCTCGTTATTGTAACAATTCGAAAAGAGTTGAGAACAAAGAAAGTTTGCAACGTGAAATAGAAGATGTTTTAAACACTAAAAGTCTGCATGAAGTTATGAATGAACTAGAAGAAAATAAAATTGCTAATGCTCAATTAAAAAACATTAAGCAATTTGCTAACCATACTCAACTTCGTGAAAGAAAGAGATGGATAGATGTTGAGACACCAGTAGGAAGGATTAAATCACTCCTCCCACCAGCCGCAAATAGTAAAGAAGACATCAAAGTATCTCCTATTCCAGAAATAGGTGAGCACACAAATCAAATATTAACAGAACTAGGTATGGATCAAGATACAATAAAACAATTAAAAGACTCTCAAGTTATATAAAAAGGGCTGATTAATTATGTTAAATAGATCTTTGTTATTTGTACCGGCAGATAAAGAAAAGATGCTCAGGAAAATAAATGAATTACAGGCGGATTTAATAATTATAGACTTAGAAGATGCAGTTAGAGTTGATGAGAAGCATATCGGGAGAGATTTGATTAGGAAATATATTGGCGACTGGGAAAAACCTGTATTTATTCGCGTCAACAGTATAGAAACAAGTGAATTCCAAGTAGACATGCAATTAATCCTGGAAATAAGCAATGCGGTGTCATTACAAGGTGTAATGCTTCCAAAGTCCTCATCAAGACGTAATATTGAAGAGCTTGCAGAACATCTTGAAACAATTGAAAATCAAGGAAGTAGACAATCAAAATTATCGATTATTCCTCTGATTGAGAGTGCTCTAGGAGTGCATAACTCTATAGAAATTGCATCTAGTCACCAACGGGTTATGATGTTAGCTTTCGGTGGTGTTGATTTTACCACCGATATCGGCGCTCAAATTACAGACGGAGAAATGGAATTACTATATGCACGATCAAAAATGGTTATTGCTTCTCGTTGTGCAAATATAAAACAGCCAATTGATACTGTTTATACGAACTTCAAAGACAATGATGGGTTCATTGAAAATTGTATATATGTTAAAGCGTTAGGTTTTGCAGGAAAATTATTAATCCACCCATCCCAAATTAAAGGTGCTAACGCTGTGTTTTCTCCTTCAAAAGAAGAATTTGAATTTGCACAACAATTGGTATCCCAGGCTCTTAAAGAAAAAGGGGCCTTTCAATTAGATGGAAAGATGATAGATAAGCCGATTATTGAGAAAGCTGAGAGGATTCTTAATGAATATGAACTAATTAAATCAAAAAACTAGGGGGATAAAATATGGCGCAACCAGCTCAGAAAAATGATCAATTTAAAATGAACACAAATCCAACTAGAAGTCGAGTAAGTATTTTTAACATTCCCATTGTATGGTTTGCAGTTATAACTGCTTTGGCATTAGTGGCTATGTATACTGATAATTTACCTACAGGAATTATAGGTGGTTTACTCATCATGATGGTATTAGGTGAGTTGTTTGGCTGGATTGGTGATCATACTCCAATCTTAAGGAGCTATCTAGGTGGCGGTGCAATCCTAGCAATTTTCGGTTCCGCTTTTATGGTATATGCTAATCTGATCCCTGATCAGACGGTTACACTTATTACTGACTTTATGAAATCAGGAGGCTTTCTAAACTTTTATATCGCTGCACTAATAACAGGAAGTATACTAGGAATGAACTCTGAAACATTGAAAAATGCTGGTGTAAAGTTTGCCCTACCTCTTCTTGCAGCCGTAGCAGGGTCCATAATTTTAGCAGGATTTGTTGGATTAGTAATTGGTTTCGGTTTTAAAGATGCAATCTTAGTAATTGCAATGCCTATCATGGGTGGAGGTATGGGAGCAGGTGCAATCCCTATGTCCCAGGTTTACTCAGAAATCTTGGGTAATGACCCTTCTTATTATATCTCGATATTGGTGCCTGCATTAGCACTAGGAAACGTCATAGCTATTATTTTCGCTGGATTATTAAATATGTTAGGTAATAAATTCCCTTCATTAACAGGAAACGGACAATTAATGGCTGGATTTGATGTAGAGAATAAAAAGATAACGTATAACATTGGAGAAATGGGAATTGGAGTCTTAGCAGCTTTAACGTTTTATATCATCGGTCAAATGCTTGGTAACTTCATTCCACTTCACCCATATGCACTAATGATCATTTCAGTTGCCGTATTCAAGCTCGCTGGTTGGTTACCACCGATTATCGAGTCCGGGGCAAACCAATGGTATCAGTTTGTTGCAAAAAACTGGACACTTGCACTCCTAATTGGTATTGGAGTCGCTTATACTGACTTGAATGCTGTGATTAATGCCTTAACTCTAGAATACATCTTACTTGTATTTAGCGTGGTGTTTGGAGCAGCCCTTGGAGCTGGTATACTCGGTAAACTAGTCGGTTTCCATCCAATCGAAGCATCTATAACTGCAGGTTTATGTATGGCTAATATGGGAGGAACAGGCGATGTCGCTGTGCTATCAGCTTCCAAACGAATGGAATTAATGCCTTTCGCTCAAATTGCCTCTCGTCTTGGCGGAGCACTCATTTTGTTGATTGCAGGACTAATTGTACCGTTGTTATAGAATATAAGTAGCGGCTATCATCTGATGATAGCCGCTTATGTATTGCTTCTTCCTGAATTCATTCGTCTACTTCACTTATCTCTGAAACAAAAATTATTACCGTCATGGCGTTCACGCCCCAGATTCAGAACTCTAGTAATCTAAGTCATTATTTCCCCGAATTCCCTCTCTTCAAAATATTTATTTGCAAGCGCATTCTACCTATGGCATACTGTGGATTGTAACGCAATTTAAAAACTTCATACGTTATATGTAGGGGAGCTAGTGATGCTAGCTGAGATTGTATTCTTGAAATACTAACCCTTTGAACCTGATCTGGTTGGTACCAGCGGAGGGAACATTTCATTAGAATCATTTACACATAAATGAGATATATTCCTGTGCGCTAAAGGACCACCCTTTAGCGCACTTTTTATTTTGTGTGAGCATGCTGATTATTCTAAAAGGGACCCTTCTCATATAACGAAAACAAATGGGGGTATTTACGTGAAAAAATGGATGAGCATCATTTTGTTTGTAGGAATCGCTTTTTTAGCAGCTTGTGGCCAAAACGATGAAAGTAATGGAAGTGACGAAGAAGGCAATGCTGACCTAACACCTGTAAAATTCGCACTCGATTGGACACCGAATACGAACCACACAGGAATTTATGTCGCAAAAGAAAAGGGCTATTTCGAAGAACAAGGCCTAGATGTTGAAATTTTACTACCTGGCGAAGTTGGCGTGAATCAGCTGCTAGCCGCCGGGAAAGCGGACTTTGGGGTTAGTTACCAAGAAGGCCTTACACAGGCGCGCTCGGAAGGTCTTCCACTCGTCTCCATTACAGCAGTGATGCAGCATAATACAGCCGGTTATGCTTCCCCTGTAGAAAAAGGGATTACTTCGCCAAAAGATTTTGAAGGGAAAAAGTTTGGAGCATACGGTTCTGACCTTGAGAGAGCGATGATGACAACAATCATGAAAAATGATAATGCCGATGTAGAAGAAGTTGATTTCATTACAACGGGGGACTCTGACTTTTTCGTTGCTGTTGAACGCGATGTCGACTTTTCACTTGTCTATTATGGTTGGACGGGAATTGAAGCAGAACTAAGAGGTGTAGATTTAAACATGGTTTATCTCGCTGACTTTTCCGACAAACTTGATTTCTACACACCGATCCTTGCTACTAATGAAAAGATGATCTCCGAAGATCCAGAGTTGGTAGAAGCTTTTACACATGCAGCTGTGAAAGGGTATGAGTTTGCGATTGAGCAACCAGAAGAAGCTGCACAAGTATTAATTGATGAAGTACCTGATCTTGACCCGGAACTGGTGAAACGCAGTCAGGAATGGCTATCACCTCGGTACAAAGATGATGCCGAACAGTTTGGTATCCAAGAACAAGAAAGATGGCAGAAATTTGCTGACTTTTTATTAGAAAATGACATTATCGATGAAGCAGTAGATATTGATCAAGCATTTACGAATGAGTTTTTACCAGAGAAGTAGGTTCATAGATTACAGAAACTAGGAGTGTTTTTATGGCAAATGCCTTGTTAAGTATTCAAATAATCCCTAAGGTCGACGATCAAGATGTATATTCATTTGTGGAAGAAGCAATTGCCGTAATCGAGGCAACCAATGTGAAATACAGCGTACACCCATTGGAAACAACGATGGAAGGCGAATTGTCGGAGCTACTACAAATTGTACAGAAAATGAATGAGAAAATGTCAGCATTAGGTGCTCCAAGTGTCATCTCCCAAGTTAAAATTGCTTATCGACCAGAAGGAATCACAATGGATGAGCTCGTGGAGAAATACGAATGAAAACGAGTTTACTGAAACAAATATGGAGACCAATCCTTGCCATCTTATTATTTATCGGGCTATGGGAAGTAGCAACACGACTTTTTTCCATTGAGGAATGGCTACTCCCTGCTCCTTCCGATATTGTGATGGAGGCGAAAAGCGTTATTCCAACCTTTTTGCCTCATCTACAATCAACTGTAACATTATCTGTTTCAGGCTTTCTCATCGGGACGACAGTTGGTTTAGGGGTAGCAACGATATTACATCTCATGCCGAGAGTCCGAGAAACGTTTTTTCCCTTTATCATTATCTCTCAAAATATGCCGATTATCGTTCTCGCCCCATTACTTGTGATCTGGTTCGGATTCAATGCGCTACCTAAGTTAATCATCATTACATTAGCCTGTTTCTTTCCGATTGCCGTTTCCGCCTTAGGTGGATTTACACAAACGAACCGGGAGTTAGTCCACTATATGAAAATGATGGGCGCGAATAAAGCGCAGTTATTCTGGAAATTGGAATTGCCACATGCCATTCCGTCGATTTTTTCAGGACTAAAAATCGCAGGAACATACAGCGTCATGGCAGCTGTCGTATCCGAATGGTTGGGTGCACAAAAAGGTATTGGGGTATTTATGACACTTGCCGCTTCTTCCTATCGAACATCACGCGTATTTGTAGCCATTATCGTTGCAATGATCATCAGCTTAGCCTTTTATGGACTGATTCTATTATTGGAGAAGTTTTTCATTCGCTGGCAGAAGAAGGGGGAAAGCAATTAGATGTTGGAATTACGTCATGTGAGTAAGTCATTTGGACAAAAACAAGTTCTTCAGGAAATTTCACTTCACGTAGCGAATGGAGAGTTTGTTTCAGTAATCGGTCCCTCTGGAAGTGGAAAAAGTACGATGTTTAGTCTGATTGGAGGCCTTCTTGAACCAGATGCTGGTGAGATCTATTTAAGTGGAGAAAATATAACCAATAAACGTGGCTTCATTAGTTATATGCCACAGCAAGCCTCCTTATTTCCATGGCGAACGATTATAGAAAACGTGTTAGTCGGCCAGGAACTACAAGGAAAGAAAGATTACGAACGAGCTGAAGCGATGTTAAAAAGAGCAGGACTCGGTGATGTGATTCATGCCTATCCTCATGAGTTATCTGGTGGCATGAAACAACGGGTCGCTTTCATCCGTGCTTTGTTAAGTCCACAATCATTGATGCTGCTCGATGAACCGTTCTCGGCTCTTGATGAGTTTACAAGAACCGATATGCAAAAGTGGCTTTTATCCATTTGGGAGGATGACGAACAATCGATTCTCTTTATTACCCATAATATTGACGAGGCATTATTTCTGTCGGATAAAATTATTATCCTATCCGTCAACCCTGCAGAAATTAAAGAAGTCATTGAAGTCCCATTCAAGAGACCACGAGATGAAGAATTATTGCTTTCAGAAGAATTTCTTCAGTGGAAAAGAAAGATTATGGATGTCATTCAATATTAAACAGATCAATGAGGAGGAATGATGATGCAAAATCAATCTTGTAGTAATCAAACCGTTAGCGCGAGTTTTTCCATTCACCCGATGAGTGATGATTTTAAGGACATCATTCTCGGCGCGTTAGATGAAGTCGATACATCAAACGTCTGGTTGGAAACGGATGATGTTTCAACAAGTGTACGCGGGATGTCCACTCATGTTTTCGACGTAACAAAAGCGTTATTTATACATGCGGCAAAGACCGGGAAACATGTTGCATTCCAAGCAACTTATATGTGTGGATGCCCAGGAGATCCCGGTGAAAACACTAACCTTGAGGTTGATGAAATCCCGCTGAACAAAGAAAAAGTAGAAGATACAAAACAGTACGTTGCAGCGAAGTTCTCCCTCTACCCTTTAGGTGGCGGAGATTACATGGACCTTATTTTTCAACAAATCGAAGCAATGAAAACGTTTGTTACTGTTTCTTCTGCCCCTGTAGCAACGCGCCTAGAAGGTGAAGCAATCCAAGTATTCAATGGCTTGGAAAAGGTATTTAATGCGACGGTTGAAGGTGGATCTAGTCATACCGTCATGACCGTTTCTATTTCAGCGAATAGTCCGTCGCATACAGATAAAGTGTAAGCTCATCGTAATTAGAAAAGAGACCAGAGACCACGAGATAGTGTAATCTAAACTGTGTAAGTAGAAGAACGTTCGGCTTCTACTTGCCGGCTTGGTTTTTTTATTTACTTAGAATGATTATATATATAATTGAAGAAATTTAAATGACGGAATTAAGCGTAATCCTAAATCAGTGAATTGGGGCTAGAGGATGAAGTAATTTCATTCCGCGGCCGAGTCGTGTACTGGCTAAACCAAAGTGCACAGTTGCCCGTTCTAATCCTACATTTACTATAACAGAAGCTTAACCATTGATTAGACATGTAGTAACTATTACACTCATTATAGAATTTAAATATATAACAACTTGAAAGAGATTGTAATATACCGATCGAACTTTTCACATGACTGCAAGATTGGAGGCTTCTATGATTAGTTTACAGAATGTTACCAAACGATACGGCGCGTTTAAAGCGATTCAATCCATATCATTAAACATTAAACCTGGGGAAATCCACGGTATTATTGGCTCGAGTGGCGCAGGAAAATCTACATTATTGCGTATGATGAATTTACTTGAAAAACCTGATGAGGGCGATGTCATTATTAACAATAAAAAAATCAATCATTTAAAAGGCAAAGAGATTCGAAATATACGCCAGTCGTTAGGCATGATTTTTCAAGGATTTCATTTAGTCGGCAACAAAACGGTTTTTGATAATGTCGCTGTGCCATTAGAAATTGCCAAAATAGCAAAAAAGAACCGAACAGAACGCGTGATGGAGAGCTTGCGTTTCGTCGGTCTTGAAGCCTATAAAGATAAGTATCCTAGACAACTTAGTGGGGGACAAAAACAGCGTGTCGCTATTGCACGTGCCATTGTTAATAATCCTAGCGTTTTGTTATGTGACGAGCCAACATCATCACTTGATCCAACAACGACAATGGAAATACTTGAGGTACTAAAGCAAATTAATCAGCAACTTAACGTAACCATCATCATTGTGAGTCATGAGATGGAAGTCATTAGAAGCCTCTCTGAGCGAGTAACAGTGATGGAAGATGGTCAAATTTATGAGGTAGTAGAAATAGAGCCGACAGGTGTAAATAAAAGTAAGAAAGGGGCAGCAACATTTGTCGAACAGCTGAAGTCAGGAGGTGATTCCAATCCTTCCTGAAGTATTAGTGGAGTATCAATCTGAGATTTGGGAGTCGATTGTCGAATCATCTATTATGGTAGGTTTTTCAGTATTAGCGGCATTGTTAGTTGGACTACCCATTGGAACATTTTTATTTCTATGTCGTAAGGGACAATTACTAGAGAACAGACTCGTTTTTTCATCTTTAAATTTACTCGTGAACATTATTCGTTCATTCCCATTTTTACTACTCGTAATTTTTATGATCCCATTTACGCGATTTGTTATGGGAACTGCAATAGGTACAGCTGCCGCAACACTTCCTATGATGGTGATTGCCATTGCACACTACTCACGACTTGTGGAGCAATCCCTACTCGATGTACCAAAGGGGGTGATTCAAGCAGCTGTCTCGATGGGAGCATCCGTTAAAGATATTATTTTTAAGTTTTTATATGTTGAATCACGTTCTGCCCTCGTTTTAAGTATGACGACATCCACAATTAGTTTTATTTCCTATTCAACGATTATGGGGGTTGTCGGTGGTGGCGGAATTGGGGACTTTGCCATTCGATATGGTTATTTACAATATCGAACAGATTTAATGGTTTATATCATTATCATTATCGTGATATTTGTACAAATTATCCAATATTCAGGGATAACCTTAGCAAGAAAAATAGATAAAAGGTAGAAAGAAGGGAACAATCTATGAAAAAATCACTATTAGTAATTATGATCGCTCTCGTAACATTTCTAGTTGCATGTAGTGGCGATGATCAAACAGATAATAATGCAAATGAAGAAAATGACGTACAAACATTAAGAGTTGCAGCTGTTGAGTCACCAATGACAGATGTTGTAGAAATTGCAAAAGAACTTCTCGCCGAAGATGGTATTGAGGTAGAAGTTGTTGAGATGGGCGATTACATACAGCCAAATGAAGCACTAAAAAACAAAGAGATCGATGCAAACTTTTCACAACATGTACCATTCATGCAACAATTTAATGAAAATGCCGATGGTAACTTAGTTGACGTTCAACCGATTTATTTTGCTAACTTCGGCCTTTATGCAGATGGATATGAAAGTATTGATGAATTACCAGATGACATAACAATTGGTATTGCCAATGACCCATCTAATGTGGATCGTTCTTTACGCTTATTAGCATCCCATGGTTTGATTGAGCTAAATGAGATTGACGGAGAGCAATATGGATTAGATGATATTATCGATGAATCACACAACTTCAGTTTTGAACAAACAGAAATTGCTTCGTTATCACGTTTATATGAAGATGTGGATGGAGTTATTATGAACCCAACACATGCGAGCCATTTAGATTTAACACCAGCTGATGATGCACTTATCACAGAAAAAGAAGATAACAAATTTGCGATTACATTAGTAGCCCGCGAAGATAATGCGGATTCTGAATTAATTCAAAAGTTAAGGGAAGCAATGACAAGTGAAGAGGTAAGAGAGTTTCTAACGGGACGTGAAGGAGAATCAGCTGTACCGGCATTTTAATAAGAAAATCTCATTTATTTAGAAGTGTACCGAGAAAGTAGGTACGCTTCTATTTTGATTCGTAGTAGAAACATACGCGGAAGTGATCATACAATTATTTCTTCAGATTATTATTTTCAATAAATTTATCAAAGTCGTTAGAGGTATTTTGAACAATGCGAAGTTGTGTAACCGTCAAGTAGAAATGAACATTTTCTGCTCATTAATTTTGAACACTTTTCTCTTGAAACAAAGATTGCCTATATTTAATTCGATGACTGGCCCCATTTAAATGAACAACCTCTGAGCGATGGAGGAGGCGATCTAGGATCGCCGTTGTTATTCCTTGGTCACCAAGCAGCTCTCCCCATTCATCAGGTCCTTTATTCGACGTTAATATGATTGAGCTCCGTTCGTATAGGTGATTGATTAAATGAAAGGATTAAGTTTAATTGATCAGGAAACTCACGAACTCAGTTACAATGTTGAAAACGTGGTTGCTTATCTTAAAGCCGTGAAAAAATGCATTTACCATAGCAGGAACAAAGAATGGAAAGTCTCATGGATGCGGTAATACAGCTATGAGTTAACAGATGATAGTCAAAGTTTCCTACTGATTGAAGCGGGTGCTGAAATATAGTGAGCACTCGCTTTTTTTAATTTTTATGTTTTTTAACTCCTCTATTGTCAATAAAAAAACCTAGAACAATAACAATCCAAATATACGGTTCAGTTAATGAAATCCCGGCTTGTGACTCTCCTCCAGCTATTGAGAAAATAATAATTAGCGATATCGTATAAAAAAATAGGAACCTACCAAAATTATTTGAGCTTTCATCTGTATCTACCTTTTTACTTAAAAATCCTGCAATAATTAGCAATATTAATGCAAACCAAAATACTTGGGAGGACCAGTCTGGCAAATTAGGTTGCGGAAAGAAATCTAAAAACAATGCAATAGTAAATATTGCAAGCAGAGTAATTTCAATGATTTTTAGGATTGTACTCATATAACGGTTCTCCCCAAACTATTTGATATGAGGTACGAGAGTGAAGGTTATTTTAAAGATTGCTATGTTTTCTCTGTTTATTAAAATTATAGTAATAACTCAATTCAAAAACTAAAAAGCAAACGAATAGACTTGCTAAAATAGGATAGGAAGATTCGATAAGAAAAGCCAAAATTAATGTAATAAAAAAAGCGCTTAATCCAAATATGATTGGATAATTTATAAGTTTTCTTTTTCATAAAAAATCATCCTGGCTTTCTAATTTTCAATTTTTTATGACCATCAAAATTTAAAGAAAATATTAATTGATTGCTTTCTAGGCAATAAAAAATCATTATTTCCAATAATTTAGTCAGTGTTGATTTCTACCACCTTGTAGTTTATCATCTACTCCATTTCCCTCAGTAAGGACGAATCCAATTGACTTACTGAACTTTGACCAGTCAATCCTAACGTAATATCCAAATCGGCAAGCATATTTTGCATGACTTCTTTTACGCCTTTTTGACCAGCAACTGCTAAGCCATACATCAACGGCCTTCCGACAAGTACTGCTTTTGCTCCGAGTGCCATTGCCTTTATAATGTCCGAGCCACGTCGGATTCCACTATCCATTAATACCGGTACTTTATCTCCAACAGCTTCTACGACCTTAGGAAGTGCATCTAGTGCTCCGATCGCACCATCCACTTGGCGTCCACCATGGTTGGACACGATGATGCCATCGACACCCTTCTCTACAGCAAGCTTAGCATCACTTTCATGTAAAATACCTTTTAGAATGATTGGTAGATTTGTATGTTCACGCAAAAAGTCGATATCATCCCACGTTAAGCTTGTATTACCAAATACTTTCGTCCAATGCATAACGGCAGCTTGAGGATCCTCTTGTGGTGATTTATCTAGCTTAGACAAGAAAGCCGGATCGGTGAAATAATTTCCTACACCTTCACCTGCTAAGAATGGTAAATATACATTTTTCAAATCATACTCTCGCCACGCCATCATCGGTGTGTCCAATGTCACCACAATAGCAGAGTAGCCAGATTTCTCTGCGCGTTTTAGGAAACTTGCCGCAATCTCAGGGTCTCTACTCCAGTATAGTTGAAACCAACGTGGAGCATCTCCCATCGCCTCTGCGATCTTTTCCATCGGCACACTAGAGGCTGAACTTGCGATATAGGGAACACCCATTTCAGCGGATGCCAGTGCCGAGCCAATTTCCCCTTCTTCATGAATGATCGATTGAACGCCGATTGGTGCTTGTAAAATAGGGAACGGATACTTCTGACCAAAAAGGTCAACCGATAGATCACGTTTATCCACATTTCTTAGCATGCGTGGAATAACTTCTCGATTTGTAAACGCTTTCGAATTTGCCTGCATTGTCTTTTCGCTTCCTGCTCCACCCGCAATATAATAATAAGGACCATCTGCTAATTTCTTACGGGCTAGTTCTTCCCACTCCTCAAGTATGACTGGAAATCTGTCAGGATCCGGGTTTTGCATCGTTGAATAAATTTGATACTGAATCTTGTTTCCGATATTCTCCAATGTACTTATCCCCCTTTTTATTGCTATATACCTATTCTAATATAGTATATCACGGATATGTGGGAATTTTCTAACTTTTTGTGATTTTCCACATGGAGTGTAATATCTTGAGTTAAAATTTGATACAATTCTGCGATAGCTTTTTGGGTCACTCAATCGGTCTCGTTCTATTACACCATTTATATGTTGATTATCTTAACAATAACAGAACTAATGTTCTAGTTAAATTGGGTCGTAGAAAAATATAAAAGGCGTATGTATGTTGGTAGCAGGAGGGGATCAGATGTTAATTGAAAAATATGTGTTCATCGATTTTAAAGATTTTTGTAAAAAACACTTCAAAAAGAATCGAGAAAGTAAAAGTATTGAGGTTTTACAGGCATTAAAGGAGTACGATCGATCACTTTACCGAGCCATTGAAAAAACGGTTGGAAAACGGAAAATGAAATCGTACATCGGTCGTTTGTTACGTAGCATTAGAGGTGAAGGGTGGCTTTCCTATGAAGAAAAAACGTGGATCACAAAACCGAAGTGGGGATATTGCACTTATTGTTTCACACCATTAGATGACATCTACCTCATTGACATCGATCATCATCAATATTGTAATACGCATTGCTTTGACGACCACGAGGCAGTTTCTCATTACGATAGTTATGCAGATGATTATGTGTTCTTATTTTGGGATTTTGAAAAACTGAAAGAAAGATATTCTTATTTTTTAAACGGATCTTTTCCAAAAAACTTTAAGACACATTTGGATCTATTGATTATTGTGAGAGATATTCATAACGTTCTTTACAACGATGATTATTCAGATGTTTTATGGAATGGCGGAGATGATGGTCCTGTCTCAAGAGAAATGAATCGAATGATTACTATATTAAAGAACGACGCGGAAAAATTAGAGAAATTAATGGAACAATGTAAGCAAAAACTCCCCGAGACTAATGAACGCTTTGCGATTGTGGTCAGTGATACAATCATGCGGAGAAGAAAAAGACCTAAAGTGCTGCGAGATTTTATCCATACACACCGGAAATACCGCGATAAAGAAAATAAAAATAAATGGGTAACGAATGATTCGTTGCAACGATTGAATTGGCATGATGATTTAACTGCTGTTGAAGAGTTAGAGTCCGAAGTTTCAATCGTCAATGAAATCAATTGTCCTGATTGTAATCAAATGATTAGTAGTGATGAGAATACCTACCGGGTGCCTGATGGCTATTTTTATTGTGAAGATTGCTATCAGGAATTAGATTTTTATTACAATTTTAAGGAGGAATAGCTATGACTGAAAAAGTAGTGTGGTATGAACCTTTACTCGAAACCAAGCTTTACGAAGGAGAAGCAATGGATCAAAAAATGCATGGATACGGAAAACTATACTACCCAGAGATTGTTGATGATCCGGAGAATCAGCCTTTACGTTACGAAGGGTACTTTCACCAGGACATCATGCATGGTTTCGGAACCCTCTATCGACGCGACGGAATAAAGATTTATGAAGGCGATTGGCATCAAGGTTTGTATGAAGGGTACGGCAAACTATTTAATGACCTTGGTGAGATGACTTACGAAGGTGAATTTAGAAATGGCTTGAAGCTAATTGATTATGAAGCAAGAAAAGAAGGGAATCACCAAGAATACTACGACAACGGCGCCTTAAAATATGATGGAGAATGGAAAGACGGCTATAAGCATGGCTATGGTAAAGCATATTGGCAAGACGGCACATTATGGTATGAAGGTGAGTTCAAAGATGAAAAGCCGCATGGATACGGGAAAATGTATTATCCATCTGGAATACTTCGTTATGAGGGACAGTTTGAAGACATGCAATATGCCGGTTGGGGAAAAGAGTATTATGAGAATGGGAATTTAAAATTTGAAGGGATCCAAAAAAAGAACTCCCGCTTCTTCTACGGTGTAAGGAGTTATGAAGTCGGTATTCTATGTGATGAAGATGGGGAGATTCGTTTTGAAGGGAGGTTCTGATATAATTGGTATTGAAGAAGCATCTACAAGGACCTTATTTTTCAACAAATTGAAGCAATGAAAACGTATGTTACTGTTTCTTCTGCTCCCTTAGCAACACGCTTAGAAGGTGAAGGAATCCAAGTATTCAATAGCTTAGAAAAGGCGTTTAATGCGACGGTTGAAGGTGGATCCAGCCATAGTGTCATGACCGTTTCCATTTCAGCAAATAGTCCGTCGCATACAGATAAGGCGTAGTTCATCGTAATTACAAAAAAGAAACCAGAGACCGTCCATATGATTGGACAGTACCTGGTCTTTCTTTACATTCACTTCTCTCATTATCTAATTATCAACTGGCTTTCTCTTTTTTATATCGTTCAGTGTCGTTCTCAACCGTGAACCGTTTTCAAAAAAACCTGAACGATTGTTATCCTTGCACGTTGATACTTTTCTATTTTGTAAGAGTGTCTATGAGCCAAAAACATGTACTAGGATAAATACTTACAAAGACTAAATTAGCTTAGCATGATCATACTTAATTCAAAAATTACGTACACTACCTAAATAATTGTTCTGAAAAAATTGTTCTCGCTTAAATTGTTTCCTTAGCATAGATTGTAGACTCAATATTTAATTGAGTTAGAATAACAGGCCACCAGAATGGTGTACCTCTCCAACCATTCACTTCTAATCCATTTTGCTTAAGTAACATAATAGCAGGTTGATCAATTGCGAGTTCCTTCGCTACTTTAAGTTCACTTTTAGCACCCTTAGGCGTATCAGGAGAATCCTCAAACTTTTGTTTTGAATCTATTCTCTTTATATTTCTTCCTTCTCTAACTATTATCCATAAATTTTTTTCTTTACTATTCAGAGTGAGATAATCCAAAACAGAAAAATTCTCTTCCAGATCCCACTCATAACCACTTTCCATTTGAAGTGTTTCATAAATAGATGAAAGGATTTCTTTAACTTCAACTACCGGAGCTAAAAATGCATCATTATTAACTACTTCAGGGGAATAATATTTTAATTCCTTAACCCTTTCAGAGATTTTTTCTACTTTTTTGCTTATATTTGTTTTATATCCTGTTTGAAATCCAACAGGTAATATACGTTTATGAGGTTTTAAAGTAACAAGTTTTGAAAGTAATATTTTGTTTGGACTACAGGGTGCAATTTTGTTGGAGTTATCTTTATGGATAAATACTACCCCCCTATTATGGCCTTTTTCAAAGGCCTCTCTTAATTCAGTATCGAATTCATGAATCCTTTCCATAACATTATAAATCCTTCTAGTAGTGTAAAATCTAGTAACAGCTATATCTTCTACAGATCTAGCTCCATACATTCGGGAATGTTGAAGTACTGTATCTTGTTGAAACGAGTTTGGATTTCTTCCATAGAAAAATCCTGTTAAATTGCCTATTGTTATCCCTCTATCTAAAATTTGACCTCCAATAAAAATATTCATAGGTGTTCGAAGTTGCAATTGTCCTGTTGAATCAAGTAACTCTTCAACATCCTTGTCAGAATTAACGGTTGATACTACCACCATTTCTTGAAATAAAGCGTCTTTTACTTCATTTAATATTTCGTCGATTGAAGGCCGAGGCATATTTACTAACCTTACTGAGTTCATTAAATGATTATAAGAATTTTTAATCCATTCTTTATACAACTCATAATCGTTTTCGATCAATTCATTTAAATCTTCCAAAATAAGATTAATAAGTTGCTGTTGCCAATCATGCGCTTTTTTACCTCTTTCAGTGTGGACGACCATAGAATATTTTTCTTCATCTTCATTTAAACTTCTTTGTTGCCATCGCCTTATACAGCTACCCACAATAAAGTTAATTACAGCTCGATTTAGATTATGTAAATTTTTTTGAGTTATTAGATTTTCCTTTCGAACTCTACGTAAGTCCATTTTTTTCATTACTTCAAGGTCGTTTTCATTTATCTCTTGATATAAGTAAAAAGCAGGTGAATTCTGATCATTTGACTCTTCAAAATAAACTTCACCACCAACATACTTATCGTGTATAGGTACTAATTCTGTAAATGCAGGACGAACTGGTTCAAATTTAAGAGATTTATTGATTTCTCTATCATCGGGTTGCAGATAAAGAGAATACGGTGTCGCTGTGACTTGTAAAAACGATCCCTTACTAACATTAGCCCTAATATAATCTATTTTGGAAGCAATTACTTTCATTTCAATGATGTTTTTTTCTGGATTATTCTCATATGAAACACTTGCAAAGTCAGCTTCATCGTCGATAAATAAAATATTCTTGTCTTTTAAGTCTGGATATGTTGATAACAGTGCTTCATTTATTCTATCCATGTTTCTAGTTTCCTTTTTTACTACTATTGCAAGTTTCTTATTTAATTCCCATTTGCTCAAATTTGAAGGTAAAGTCATAATATCGTAAACTCGCATTTTGTCACGTGCAATCATTCTATCAAATTCCTGATTTAGTCTGGCGATCGTTTGTTTAACTAAAGCTTTTGTACCTTTTGTTAAAACAATTACTACATCATATCCATTATCATAGGCTAAACCCATTATACCGAGGAATGTTCTAGTTTTACCTGATTGAATTTTCCCTAAAAGCATACCGGGCTTGTTTGCCGAAGTTTGTTGATCTATCAAATTTTTTGCGGTATTCTCCATACAGGATAAATACTTTTCCTCATATTTATTTTTTTCCTTTAAAAATTCGTAAAAATCTCCAGTTGTGTTAATAGACATTTGAAATGTTTCCATAATAGCTTCTCTCCCCCTAATTACTTCAAAATTACTCAAGAATCTCCTTCAACTCAGCTTCGATACTTTTCCAATTCTTTGCTAAATCCACACTGCAAATTTTTATATGAAACCCTTGTATCTCATAATGAAGTTGAAATGATTGATAGACTCTGGGATACAATAAAATGCCTACTGCTGTGTCACCATTACGCTTTCGTTTATCGTTTTCTAAATAAGCGTATAGTTGATATAAATGACCGCTCCGTACAATTTCTTTACTTCTATTTTCGGCAAGTCCATGCTCATAAAACTTCGTATCAATAATGTATTTTTGTTCAAAAACATCCATTGAAATATCTGTTCTCATCTGAGGTACGTGTTCAATTTTTTCCCCGATCGCTCCCCAATCTAATGATTCGCTTCGAGCTCTTGATTCTGGATATTCATGTCTGTAAAAACTTTTCACAAATGCTTCAAACAGTTTAGCCATTTTCATATGATCACGAGAAAAATCATTAAATATTAACCTGCCTGAACCCTCATGCAATAAAACATTCTCAGATACCAATTGACAGATATTTAATATAAATCGGTAGTGTTGATTATTTCGGTGCAATTTAATTTGCTCAAAGTAATTAGGCCGTAATTCTATTCGAGATATAGACCGAAAATACATAAGCAACCTTTTTAAATCTTCATAGTACTCTCTTTCTAACTCCTTATACATACACAATTGAAGCATTGTTTCTTTGATCAATTGATTATGCAATATATCAAGGGTAAACTCTTCATGTTCGATGTGCATTTTCCCTTTCTTATAAGAAAAGCTCTCAAATGATTCTTTAAACAACAACTTACCTCTGATAATACCTGATTCTTCTTTTAATGGCTTATATTCTTTATATAACCCTCTTTTAACTAAAGATTTAACCTTTAAAATTAATACTTTACTCAACAAATTGATGATATCTTTTTCATCTTCACCGTACACGTCAATCACATTCTTTTCATGCGGATGGTCCCAAGCATAAGCCAGCATAAAGTAAATATTTTTAATAGGTACTTTAGTGATATTTACTGAGGAGTCCATGTACTTTATCCTCCTGATCGAACCAATACTCTTTCAATAGCGGTTTAATTTCTAACCGAACAATACGTTCAAACCACGTTTCTTCATCTTTAATGTTATCGGTTGGAGTGAAATAACTATGACCGATTTCAAATCCTTTACCGAGATTTACTTTGTCATTTAAAATTTCTGTATTAATTTCTTTCATAAACGATACAATTGACTCGATAAATCCTTGGCTTACACCCTTATCCTGTAGATATTCTTTGAACGAATCGGTTTCGAAACCGGGTTCTATATCAATAAAAGCAAACCGACGGCGCAAAGCATAATCTACCATTGCTAAAGAACGATCAGCCGTATTCATTGTGCCAATAACATATACGTTTTCTGGAATATAAAACCGTTCTCCTTTTTGACTATAAGTTGTTTGTATTTCAAATTCTTTTCCACGCTTATCCGCTTCAATAAGCATCATCACTTCACCAAATATTTTGGATAAATTACCACGGTTTATTTCATCGATGATGAAATAGAATTTCTCTTCTGGATTTTTTTGTGCTTTTCTGCAGAACCTATAGAATACTCCATCTTGAAGTATAAAATTACCTTCCGCATCAGGCTTAAATCCGCGAATAAATTCCTCATAGGAATATGACTGGTGAAATTGAATCATTTCAATATTTTCTGGTGATCTCATTTCCATATGGTAATAGGCCAGTCGTTTCGCTACGAACGTTTTACCTACACCTGGTGGACCTTGCAAAATAATATTCTTTTTATGATCTAACGAATCTTTCGCATCTTCTATTCTATCCAGATCCATAAACAGATCTTTAGCTACATCATCAATTGTAAAAAGTTCTTTATTGCTTGCTTTGTATTCAATCTCCGGCTCTTTACAAACATCCATCTTTTGAAAAATGTCGTCTATAAACTCTTCATCTGCAGTAACATCTGTTAAAGTCTTCTGATGAATAGGCAAATCGGAAACATCCCACTCACCAAATTTTAACCATTCGACATTTCTATAAGAATGTTGCGAACCATTTTCTGGACTATGTTGATAAGAAGATACTACTTGGCCGAATGCGTTTAATTTCGAAGTTCCTGCTTTAACGAATACGTAATCTCCCTCTTTCATTTCCTTTACAAATTGCTCATTGGCGAGTGCATCATTTACAGGGTTATGGTCATATTGATTCTTTTCTTTCAGGGAAAGGGCTATATCTTTTTTATCTTTGTATTTTCTTAGATCGCCCAATTCGTTCCATCCAATGGATATCTGTTCTTTTTCTTTAAACTCATTCCAATACTTTCCTTTTTCACCTGCAGCTATTAACCAATACTTTGGTGTCTCTCTCTCAATAGCATGCTTATCTTTAGATTTATCGAAAATGAAACTAAAAAACTGATCAATTTCATAAAGGACTGGCAAGTCGGTCTGCCGGCCGATGATTTTTTCATAATAGCTTACTATGTCATGGGCTTTTATGGCTTTTTGATACTTCATAAACCTTGTTGCAAAGGAGTCGCCCCTTTGATAACCAGGGTCTATTCCTAGTTCATTCTCAACCGCAACTTTATCCCGTTGATTAAAGAAACAGTATTCTTCTGGAAATATATTTCCTATAATTTCACTTAATGCGTTTGCGCCTATTCCAAAAAGTTTATATTGTTTATTATTTAGAAACTGATCCATCCGATGCTCTAAAGGATCACTTCCGTGTACTAGATATAAAAAACTCTCCCTATATTTATCAATCGAACTGGCATTCATTTGACCAAAGGCACGACCACGTGCAATCGCCATCCGATAAGCATTGATATGTTCACCGATTAGTTGAAAATCTTCCCACTCCATTGATTTAATATATTCTTGATCTTTAAACTTTTGAAAGAAACGATAACTTTTTTCCAAGAAGTCAAACTCTTTTTTAAAGTTATCAAATTCCTCTTTGTAATAGATTAAATATTTTTCTATTAAAGATTTATCAACTCTTTGATCCAACAGCTTTGGAGCTTTCCAGAACTTTAATAAGATATTAAACTCTTCTTCCGTTAACTTATAATTTGTTAGTTGTGCCAAGCGCATTATTAATAAATCTTTGGTTTCTGGAAGTTCCTTTAATTTGTGTCGAAGAAGCATACCTTCCGATTCACTTAACCGTGTATCAATCACTTTTAATTCAACTTGCGGATCCTCTTCATCATTATGTAACGGTTCTCGGTATACTTCAGCTAAAGCTATTATTCCTCCTGTATTCTTTTCACCTCCATCTGAACGCCAAATAAATAGTTCATCACCTTTCTTAACTTCGTATGTATGACGTTTCTGACGAATACTCCATTCAATGATTTTTCCTGTCTTTACATATTGATTAAGATTATTCACGCTTGGATACTTCTCTTTGTTTATAGCGAATTGTTTAGGGTTTCCTTGAAAAATCCACTTCGTCATAGAATATTCTCCTTTTAATTTATTCATTTGTTAAATTATATCAAAATATTCTAAAAATTACACTTGGTATTTTTATAATGCATATACATTTAATTTCTACATTATATAGCTTTATGGTGTATTATGATAAAATATATGTGGTTTCAATAGTATATGAAATAGATATCAACCAAATTAAACTTATATAAATAATTTATACTAATTTTATAAAATTCATGTAAAACATATTTTTAATCGTTATTATCTATGATTTTTAACGAGGCCTCTTATATAATCTGCTTGTCACAATAATCGAATGATTATATTAATTTCAGAATAAGAATAGGCTTTTAGATATGCAAAAGATCATTTGGAAAACTTATGTTATCTGACTATTTTAATTGTTTGGAGGGTGCACCTAAATGAATACATTTGGTAAAATTATTGATTTTCTTAATAATCCAATTAGTTACCGTCTAATATTTGCTACTGTATTTACATCTGGAATATTACTCAGCTTAAGCCTTTTACCGTTAAAGTATCTGGAAAGAGTTAATCTCGTCCAATTTTATTCTGAGTATGGGTATACTGTTTTAATCGTATTTTTATTTTCAATTTTTATTTTAATTATTCAATTAGGGTCAGTTATTGAGGAAAAAAGAAAAGATGGAAAACTAAAAAAACAAATTAATAAACAGCAGAAAGATTTAATAAATGATCCAATCGCATATTCTTACCTACTAGAATTGTATAGAGTCCACCCTGAGCCAGCACTTTTACCAATCTATAATCAGAAAGTTAAGCTTTTGGAACAATATGGTCTTATAATCAAAGCAACAAATCAATATCCTGTTTATGACCCTATTGAATTATTTAACCCAGAAATACCTTACATTCTCCAACCTAAAACGGAAAAAGAAATTCAAAAAAGGTTGAATGATAAGTAGAACCTGTATTTGAGTACTTATACCGACAAAACACGTTGGATAACATTATTTTAAATTAATGTTTATGACAAACTAAAAATGTAGTCTTTGGCAGTTAATTTATGTAGGTGGCTGAGAAGCAGCTGCATGAATAAAAAAACCACTTGCCAACCTCTCCAAATAACTTTAAACTCCTCGTTGGACCAACAACGTTCGACAGGAGGAAATTAGGAGATGTTAGCAGTGGCTCAAATTGATTATATCAGACATGAAGTAAACCAAAAAGGAGAAACATATGCCAGTGTGGGCAAAAGAATGGGTATCGACCCACGTACGGTTAATAAATATGCCAATCAAGAAGAATTCAAGAAGAAGGAGAAACAGAAACGGAAATCCTCCGTTATGGCACCCGTTAAACCTATTTTAGATAAGTGGATCAAAGAGAATTTGAAAAAGAAGCGAAAGTATCAAAGAACGGCTAAGAGAATGTTTGAACAACTAGAGAAGTTCCACAGTTTCAAAGGATCTTACCGGACGGTACGAGATTATGTATCACACCGTAAACGTGAATTAAAGGAAAGCATGGAGGATGCAGCTTTACCTTTCGAATCTTTTCAAGGTACTGCACAAGTAGATTTTGGCACAGCCCCATTTAAGTATCACTCCGAGGTTATTGACTTACCTTATCTGGTCATGTCATTCCCTCATAGTAATAGCTTTTATTTTCAGGTGTTTCCTTCGGAAAATACGGAGTGTTTACTTGAGGGATTACAACGAATGTTTTGTCATATGGGAGGCGTCCCTACCACGATTCGATTTGATAATCTGTCTCCCGCAGTTAAAAAAATACGAGCAAAAGGAGAACGAGAATTAACAAATACATTTGAACGATTTGTTTTCCACTACGGCTTTAAATATGAGTTTTGTAATCCAGGCAAAGGAAATGAGAAAGGCCATGTTGAGGCGATGGTTAAATATGTGAGGAATAACTTCTTACTACCGGAGAACACCGTTCTAAACCTTGATTAATTCAATGAAGCACTTTGGGAGTTGGCCGAGCAAGACCGTAATCGCTTGCATTATGAGAAAGAAGTTCTCCAATCTGAATTATTTAAAGAAGACCAAGATAATTGGCTAGTTCTTCCCGAGAAAACTTTTGATTGTGCTATTTATCAGGATGTAAAGGCTGATAAGTATGGCATCGTTACAATAGACAAAAAGCAATATTCTACCTCTCCTAGATTTGCCAAACAGAAGGTAAGTGTGTGTATTACATTTAACACCGTAGTTATTTTAAATGAAAATAATGATGTCATTGTTAAACACTCTCGATTGTATGGTATTAAAAGACGCTCGATGATATGGCAGCCTTATCTGGATTTATTATCAAAACGACCAAGAGCCATAAAGTACTCAAGTTTGTATGAGCAGTTCCCGCCTATTTGGTCCGAATACTTGAACAGTTGCATGGAGGAAGAGCAAAAAAGCGCTTTACGATTGTTAGGAGAATTATTAAAGAACGATGATTTTTCATTATTAAATGAAGCCCTGAAAATGGCTTCAACTCACGGGCATCCGAGTGCTGATCAAATTAGACATTGTTTTTATTCCCTACTAAACCAAAGCAACACCTATGAAGCTATTAAACCTAATATACCGGTACCTAAGGTACCTGATATAACAAGAGGCCTCTCTCATTACGATTCCCTCTTCCAGGCTGGGGGTGAAGTGAGATGAGAGAACAAATTGAAGCCTATGCCAAACGATTAAAGCTGAGTTGGATTCGAGAACATTTTGATAAGCTAGAGGCAGACAGTAATCAAGAATATCTTCTCAAACTATTTGAGCAAGAAGTGCAGAATCGAGAAGAACGAAAAGTTAACCTATTACTCAGTCAAGCGCAACTTCCGAAGACAGGTAATCAACCGTTTCAATGGGAGCATATCCGGGTCCCTCAAGGAATTAATCGAGAAAGAGTACTTGATGGAACGTTTATTAAGGAGAAGGAGAATCTTATTCTATATGGAGGTGTTGGAACCGGTAAAACGTATTTGGCGACATTAATTTGTCTGAATGCCATACATAGGTTTGGCAGTAAGGTGAAGTTCTTTACTGTGGCATCTTTAGTTAATAAATTAATAGAGGCGAACCAACAAGGTTCCCTCCCCAAACTGATTAAACAGATAGAAAAATTAGACTTACTCGTTTTAGATGAGCTAGCCTACATCCCTCTTCATAAACAGGGTGCAGAATTACTTTTCCAAGTAATATCCATGTGTTATGAGAATAAAAGCATCGTCATTACGACAAATCTTCAGTTTGGTCAATGGAATCATGTTTTTGGAGATCCAATATTAACAGAGGCGGTTATTGACCGACTCATACATCATTCACATTTACTCGTTTTTACTGGTGATAGTTATCGTTATAAGGAATCTTTATTGAACCAATAAATTGAGGTGGCAAGTGGGCATGCATTTTTAAATGCCATTTCATACATTTTTACTTGCCAAATACAGATTTATGAAGAACTTATTTATGATACGGTTCACCGTGGTAATTTAAGAGGCAAAAAAACAGCATTAGATTTTACCCGCCAATGCTGTTTTTTATTAATCTATTATCTTATATTCTGCGATTGGATACCGGTGGTCGGTTTGTAAATTAAGTCGGAAAGTCTTTTCTTACAAGGTTTTTGATTTTTTATGTGTAAAATTTGTGTAAAATGCTTTAACTTCATTAAATTTCATAAAATCATTTCGTAGAATTCATTAAAAAACAGCATTTGCTTGGATGATTCATGATAATGGGGTCAAAACCTCTTAATTTTTGGACTGAAATTGAGAAGATCCGGTTATTGATTTACGGGTTCTTGCTGCACTTATCTCAGAAATAACTGCAGCAAGGATTTCTTCACCAAATTTACTTCCTTTGATATAAGTGTCAAAAACACAATCCGCTTTAATGTAGTAAAGAACAATTGGAAGCTTACCTAACAAACCCAAATTAACCCTTCCAATAATTTTATAACTATTATCGATATCATCATTTGGAAATAAAAGAGCATTTGCCGTGCTGTATTCTTTAAATAATTCACTGTAAATCGCCTCATAAATGTGCTGCTTTGCAACATCATTAATACCTGGGCTACCTTTAAACCCATTCTCTACTGGTTTAATATTATAGTATTTAGCGTCCAATATCATTATGAAATCATCATGGACTGTTATAATATCTGGTTGGTACTCATCTGAATGACCAATTGAATCATTTATATAGTTTTCCCACAATGCAGTATACTTCATCCAACTACTTTCCGAGACCATCTTCCTTATCTTATCTTTTTGGTCATTAAACACCTTTTTTAATATATCCTCCCAAATGTATTCAAAGCGTTTCGTACCGAAGATTGATAATTCTTTCTTGTGATTTACATATTCTACATCTAAATAATGAATCATAGCATTTAATATTCTAACTTGTTGATCATTAAACACCACTTGCATTTCCTTTTTTATAATAGTAATGAGATAATTTTTATCTCCTAATGAACTAAAATCTGCAGTTGGCGTTATTATATTTGTCAGTTCATATCCAAGTAGCCCACCATAACGCATGTAGCATTCGTATATGATATTTTGATGAATTACAGTGACTACATTAGATTCATCACTATTATACTCTATGTTTTTCGTGTTTAAATAAAATGGTTGTTTATTAACAAAGTACGGTGTCACATCAGAAATTGTATCTTCCCAGCTTATTTCATCTTCACCATCATCAATTATTTCCGATATTTCTCTCTCATAATATCCAAAATAAATAAAGTCTCTTAAAAATAAATCACTTAGTCCAAGAATACTATTATAATCACTCTGGTTATTTAAAGGGTAAAAATCAGATGTTAGCTTTCGATAGTTAGCTTTTTCGTACTTTTTGAACACTTTAATTAATTGGATAGTATTTTCAAACTTTAATTTTTCATCTTGTGATGTGGAATATTTTGGTAATACACTGATGGTAATATTTTTATATGCAATTAAACCTACAAAATTAATTGTAAAGACGTCTTCATCTTTTTTCTGACAAATTGACTCATGAAACAATAGGTCTAGTAATTCCTCTCCAAGTAAATTGATCAAGTAATTTTTTTTATAAGGAACTAATTCTTGTAAAAAAATCATTTAAACAAGACCTTTCAAAGCCTCATGAACATCCTTTACGAAAATCGGCTTTTTATCTTCACTTAAATAATCCTGAACTATTTTCGAAAATGTGCTTTTTCTAAACAAAATAGTTGGATTATGTCGTAGTACATCATCCCTTAAGTATAATAAAATTTTATTTACAAATATTTCGTCGTTATCAAACTCATCATTTTTTAAAAAGAATGGTCCAAGTAATTTGTCCTCCGGTATATTTTCATTTGAGAGAAAATCATTAATCACCTCTCTAAATCCATTCCATGGCACTTTTGTGTCTAAAAAGTTCAAAAATATTTGCTTATCATCAACTTTTCCTTTGTATTTATCTAGTAATAAGTATTTAAAAGTCCACCTTCTTTTAAAAGCAGCATCCATTGGTTGAACGCCCTGATCTCCACTATTCATTGTTGCCCATAAGTATAGGTTTGATGGAATTTTGATTGATTCATCCAAATATGTACCCATTCTTGCTCTTAGTGCATTAAGCATGTTTTCTTGAATCGTAATTGAATAAGAACTTTCTCCATCAGCATTTCTATCTAACAATTGAAAAAAGTCACCGAACACACTAGCTGCATTTGCCCTATTAATTTCTTCTATTATCAATACAAAGTTATGATTAGGGTTTTCCTTTGCTCTTGAAAACATCTCAAGTAATGGTCCCAATTCGAATTTATAATCAATTAATGGTTCATATTGATAATCTGCTTCACGAACCATACTAGCATCATAAATCGTTGTGTTAGTATCCTTATAAATAGGAGTAGGTTTATACACACCTGCAAACTGGCTGTATGAATATTTAGGATAGAATGTAACTCTTTTTCTCAAATATTCATCTGGAAATAGATCTGTTGCTATTTCATCCAATTCAAAACTTTTCCCAGTTCCAGGAGCTCCATAAACAATTAAATTTCTAGCAAATTCACTAGCTACTTCATTTGGTTCAAAGTTACAATAACTTTCATTTCCATTAACTGTATTACTATCTTCATCAAAGTCATATTCATAGAAATTATCTAAATTCAACATATAAGACAATAGAAAGTTTGGCCTGAAAGCATATGAATTTCGCTTCTTTTCTGTAGAAATCTTAAACGTGGAAAAACCATCTCGCATTGCCTGTGCTATTTTTTTAACATGAATTTTAGCAGAATGATTTTTTCCTTGTTCTTCATAAGCATGGATGTTCCACCCAACAATAATAGGGTTTTGATTTCTTTCGTAAACACCCAAAAGTAAATTAATAGTTTCATCAGTATCAATTATCTCTAAATCTTTTAACTGGATTCTTTTATCATTTGGACTAGTCCTGCCCGTATTAGATAACGCCTTACAATATATATTTAGGTTATATGTCTCACCTTCATTATTAGACATTGTTCCTTGTAATTGCGCTCTTTCTTCTGATGTCCAATTAATATTCCAGTTTGTATTAGCAAGGGCATTTTTTATTATTTCTCTTACTCTACCAGGCTGTAAAATAGGTTCATTATCAATCACGATTGATCCGTCAGGGTTAGCTTGATTATATTCATTAGACATTGCAGATACCTCCACTCCCTCAATAGATTAATTATTTCTTAGTTTTTCGCCGTTTTACTTTGATTTTCTAATTGACTTAGTTAGAAGCGC
>NZ_VMHF01000009.1:0-62555 GCF_007559355.1 Allobacillus sp. SKP2-8
AAAAATTATGCCCTACCCTCGATTAGAAGCCTCCTATTCAACGGTAGCGAAAGAAAATTGTGCGCTACCCTCGATTACAAGGGTAGCACTCAAAAAACCGCTCCAACTCGGAGCGGTTTTCTATACCTGTTAATTTTTAAATTGCTCTGCTTCGGTTGATCCTGCAAGAGCTGTTGTCGATGAAGTGCCTCCAGAAATGACTTGGGATACTTCGTCGAAATAGCCTGTTCCAACTTCTCGTTGGTGTCGGGTCGCGGAGTAACCGAACTCTTCACTGAAAAATTCAGCTTGCTGTAACTCAGAGTAAGCCTTCATTCCTTCGTCTTTATACTTACGAGCTAATTCAAACATGCTGTGGTTCAATGCATGGAATCCAGCTAATGTGACGAATTGGAATTTGTAGCCCATTTTTCCGAGTTCTTTTTGGAAATTCGCAATCTCTTCATCCGATAATTTTTTCTTCCAGTTGAATGAAGGTGAACAGTTATAAGCCAACAATTTATTTGGATATTTTTCATGAATCGCATCTGCAAAACGCTGTGCTTCCTCCAGATTTGGTTCAGACGTTTCACACCAAATTAAATCAGCATACGGAGCATAAGCCAATCCACGGGCAATCGCTTGGTCCAAACCGGATTTCGTGCGGTAGAAGCCTTCCACTGTACGTTCACCCGTCAAGAACGGAGCATCGTATGGATCGACATCGCTCGTAATTAAGTCTGCCGCATTTGCATCTGTTCGGGCAATGATGACGGTTGGCGTATCCAACACGTCTGCTGCCAAACGAGCAGAAACTAAATTTTTCACGGCTTGCTGCGTCGGCAATAACACTTTACCGCCTAAATGACCACATTTTTTCTCAGATGAAAGTTGATCTTCAAAGTGAACGGCAGATGCTCCTGCTTCGATCATTGATTTCGTTAGTTCAAACACATTCAATTGGCCACCAAAACCCGCTTCCGCATCCGCTACAATCGGTGCGAACCAATCAATAGAGTCGTCACCTTCCGAATAATGAATTTGATCTGCCCGTTGCAATGCCTGGTTAATCCGCTTCACAACATTCGGCACGCTATTGACCGGATATAAGCTTTGATCCGGATACATTTGACCGGCCATATTGGCATCAGCTGCCACTTGCCAGCCACTTAGATAAATAGCTTTCAATCCCGCTTTTACTTGCTGAACCGCTTGGTTACCCGTTAACGCACCAAGTGCATTTACATAGTTTTCTTCATTGATTAATTTCCAAAGCTTCTCGGATCCTCTTTTGGCTAACGTCTGTTCAATTTGTAAACTACCTTTTAAACGATCGACATCTTCAGCCGAATAGGGGCGTTCAACACCGACCCAACGCATATTTTCTTCCCAGTCTTTTTTCATCTGTTCTACTCTATTATTCATCTTTTATTCCCCTTCCTTTAATACGTGATAAGCTGGTAATGTTAAAAATGATTCAAACGAATCTTGTTCGATCAGATCTAAAAATAGTTTTGTCGCCTGTGGATGCTCAGCCTCTAAATTGTCATCCAACAAATCTTTCACTAAATCAACCGTCACTTTCTCTCCCGTTTCAAGCTTTCCTTCAGGATGCTTGATCCATTGCCAAACTTGCGCCCTTGAAATTTCAGCAGTTGCTGCATCTTCCATCAAGTTGTTTAACGGAACTGCTCCACGTCCTATGAGCCAAGCTGAAATATATTGAATGCCGATTTCGATATTCGCACGAAGACCCCCTTCGGTAATCGGCCCTTCTGGTACTTCAAGTAATTGTTCCGCTGTCACTTGCAAATCGTCTAACTGACGGTCGATTTGATTTTTTGTCGGCATGTGTTCATCAAAAACTTCTTTTGCAAGCTGAACCATCGCCGGATGCGCGACCCATGTGCCATCATGGCCATCTTTTACTTCACGTAATTTATCGTTGCGCACTTTTTCATAAGCTTCTTTGTTTTTCGCTTCATCATTTTTCACAGGAATTTGTGCTGCCATTCCTCCAATTGCCGGAGCATTCCGCTTATGGCAAGTTTGGATTGTCAACAGTGAATACGCTCTCATAAACGGTACTTCCATCGTCACCAATTTACGGTCCGGAAAGAGTACATGCTCGTGATTCTGAAATTTTTTGATATAGCTAAAAATGTAATCCCAGCGTCCGCAATTCAATCCTGCTGAATGCTCTTTCAACTCAAATAAAATTTCATCCATTTCAAAAGCTGCAGAAATCGTTTCAATAAGAACGGTTGCTTTAATTGTCCCTTGAGGAACACCAAGCTCATCTTGCGCGAATACGAAAACGTCATTCCAAAGCCTTGCTTCTTGGTGATTTTCCAATTTAGGCAAATAAAAATATGGGCCTGAACCTTGCTCGATCAGTTGCTTCGCATTGTGATAAAAATACAAACCGAAATCAACAAGGCTCCCTGACATTGGCTCATTTTCTACCGTTAAGTGTGTCTCTTCTAAGTGCCATCCGCGTGGGCGGACGATTAGTACAGCAGGATTATCGTTTAATTGATAAAACTTTCCATTATCGGCCGTGAAATCAACTTCCCGGCGAATAGCATCCTTTAGATTTTTTTGTCCGTTGATCATGTTGCTCCATGTCGGACTGGAAGAATCCTCGAAATCCGCCATAAACGTCTTTGCACCTGAGTTCAATGCATTGATAATCATTTTACGGTCGACTGGTCCAGTAATTTCTACCCGGCGATCCTGAAGGTCTTCAGGTATATCAGCAATCGTCCAATCACTCTCACGAATTTGTTTTGTCTCTTCTAAAAAGTGTAGCGTAGCTCCTTGATTTAAAGCCTCTTGCGCTTTTTCACGTTGTTTCAAAAGATGTTTTCGTTTATCATTAAAGTTTTTGTGTAGCTTGTGAAGAAAATCAACGGCACCTTCCGTCAAAATTTCTTTCTCCACCTGTTTAACCTGGTCGTACTGTTGAGATAAGTCAGTCGTAGACATCCTTTACACCCCTATTGTTATACTACATTTTTATTGTTTATTATTTGTACTAGTACAGATTGAGCAAAAAAATTACTCTGCTCTTTTTGATAAGCAATATTCACATACAAGATGCTGGCAGTTATGCTCAATCACTTTTCCGCATTCACAGCAAGAAGTCTGTTTCACTATGAACCCTCCTTTTATAGTACAACTATTATTATTTACTGCTGTTATAAAACAGTATATGTATTATCTTTTTAAAAATCAACCCTTAATCACAAAATTTTTGCAATTATTTTTAAAAACTTTATAGATCAACGACTGATAACCAATAAAAAAACCGGTCACTGATGTTTTTGAAACATCAGCAACCGATTCTTTCATGAAATCATTTTATTTAGCTTTCCTTTGCTTTCTTCCTTGCATAAACAATACTTGAGGCTAAGCCTCCCCAAATAATAACCATTCCTAAAATCATCATCACAACGGCTCCGGCAGACATTAGTTCGCCACCTCCTCATCATCGTCATCAGCAGCTTGGTTTACTTGTTGAGCTGGCCATTTTTTCGTTGCGAATAAGGCACCAGCCATCATGACACCAATCGCAACTACCCAACCGAAGTTAAACAGGAAGTCTAACGGATAACCTTCATATGCTGCTGAGATTTCTGATTTGATGTTTTGAAGCATCATATATCCTAAAACAACTGGTGTGATGACACCCAGCGATACTCTCCACCATGCAGCCAATGGAATGTCAGATACCGAGTTTGCATGGGATTGTAGATCTCTCAATCCTTTCGCAAACCAAGCGACTGCGACAACTTCAAACAGACCCGCCAATGCTACACCATAGTTATTAATAAAGTGGTCGACGGTATCGAGCAATACAAGCCCACCTTGCGTGGCATAAGCAATGGAAATTATTGCGGCAAGACCTCCACCAAATAATACTGATTTCGTACGAGAAATATTAAATTTCTCAGAAACAGCAGCGATATACGTTTCTGAAATTGAAATCAACGATGATAGACCTGCCAAGACGAGTGACGCGAAGAACAAGAAACCGAATACACCTGGTAAGAATGGCATTTGGTTAATGATCTCCGGGAAGACGGCAAACGCCAACATAATTCCGCCTTGTACAAATCCTTCATCAGTGATGTTTTGACCTGTTGCCATCGCCATAAATCCAAGTGCTGCGAAAACTCCGATTCCTGCAAGCAGTTCAAATGAAGAGTTCGCAAACCCTGTAATAAACGCATTATTAGTAATGTCTGACTTTCTTCCCAAGTAAGAAGAATACGTAATCATGATCGCAAAACCAATGGATAAACTAAAGAAAATCTGTCCATATGCCGCGACCCAGACTTGACCGCTCATGATTTGATCCCAATTCGGCTGGAAGAACGCATTCAAACCATCTAATGCTCCGTCTAATGTAACCGCTCGAATAACGATCAATAAGAACAAGACAGCCAATGTCGGAATAAAGATTTTGTTTGCAACCTCAATCCCTCTTCTGACACCACGGACCAAGACACCTAGAACGACTACCCAGATAAAGATTAATGGGATGAAGACGGATGGAACAATACTTCCGAATTTCCCTGGATCCGTCATTTCTAGGAAGTTACCAGTTAAGAATCCACTCGTATCGTCTCCCCATTGTTGTCCGAATGAAAAGTAAGCAAACATGACTGCCCACGCGATAATGACCGCGTAAAAGGTTGAAATGACAAAAGAAATTAGCACTTGCCACCAACCAATCCATTCGAAACCTTTGCTGATTCCACTTAAGGATCGCGGTGCAGATCCACGATACTTATGCCCGATTGTATATTCCATGATGAGAAGCGGTATACCTGCAGTTAATAAAGCAAATAAGTACGGAATAAAAAATGCTCCCCCACCATTTTCATAAGCGACTGCGGGGAAACGCCAGATGTTACCTAAACCAATGGCCGACCCCATCGCCGCAAGCAGGAATCCTAGCCTAGTTCCCCACTGTGAACGTTCGTTCATGTTTCTCTCCCCTTTCGATATTTATACTAAAATTCTATGTAGTTTGCGAGCATATAATGTTTAAAAGTTCAGAATACTCACAACTACTTATTTGCTTATTATAATAGGGTAATCAGTTATTGTCAAAGTATTTTGATAAAAAGAAATATTTAAATTAATAGGTAAAAAATTCCTAGTTTTACCACATAAATAAAACCGCTCTAATTACGATTTTATCCGTAATTAAAGCGGCTTTGAGCTAAATTTATGCTGTATCTTTTTTCATGAATAATTGTTTTGCCAAATAGGCTAATAGAACTAAAGTAGCAATCGTAACGATTAGCGACAAGAGCAGGGAATCCGTCCATGCAAATAATAGGTATCCAACGCTTGAAGCCACTGCAGCTAAAACGGCATATGGGATCTGTGTTAATACGTGATCGATATGGTTGGCCCCTGCACCGGTTGATGACAGGACAGATGTATCTGAAATCGGTGAGCAGTGGTCGCCAAATACTGAACCAGCAAGTACTGATGCCAATGCTGGTATGAATAAACTTGGATCAAGTGTCACGGCCATTGAACCTGCAATCGGTAGCATGATCCCAAATGTTCCCCATGAAGTTCCTGTTGAAAAAGCCATAAAGCCACTGACGATAAAGAGTAAGAATGGAAGGTAAGCAATGTCGATATTTGATTTTTCCACTAAACTTGCCAAGTATTCATCTGTCCCAATAGCTCCGATGATCGCAACAATCATCCAAGCTAACACTAAGATATAAATGGCAGGCAGCATGGCTTTAATGCCTTCAATGCTTACACGCCCAAAACTTGTTTTTTCACCGCCTTGTGTGAAATAAAAGATAATCGAGATGAGCAACGCGATGAACCCACCAACAACTAAAGATAAATTAACGTCTGTAGCCGCAAATATGGAAATCAAACTCATTTCACCACTTGCTTGAATACCTGTATAAATCATCATAGATAGTGTCACGACAATCAACACGACGATCGGGATCATTAAATGGCCGACTTTTCCTAGGTTATTTTCATAAATCTCTGATTGTAAATCACCAGGTATATCATCATTATCTGGGTCGACCAATTGGCCTGTTTCTTTGGCACGATCTTCATGTTTTTTCATCGGCCCGATATCTAAATTTAACCAAGCAACTAAAAATACGAGTAAAATTGCAGAAATCGCATAAAAGTTATACGGTACCATTTGAATAAAGGAATTAAACGCCTGGTAATTCGTCAACTCATTCGTAGAAATAATCGTTGCGATAATCCCGATGATATAAGCCCCCCAACTCGAAATCGGAGACAAAACCGTCACGGGCGCTGATGTTGAATCAATTAAGTAAGCGAGCTTTGCACGAGAAACACGATGTCGATCGGTAACTGGACGAGATACTTGGCCAATCGTCAAGCTGTTGAAATAGTCATCGATAAAAATGCCTATCCCCAACAAACCCGCCATGTACTGTGAACCTTCGCGTGTCCGAATTTTGTGAATAGCCCAATCCCCAAAAGCCTTTGCTCCACCAGATGCTGTTAAGAATGCAATCAACATGCCTAAAAATAATAAAAAGATAATTAGCTGGATACTCCACAGATCCCAGGCACCTTCGGCATAAAATAATTCCTGGAACGTAAACCAAATTCGTTTAATGGTTTCAAAAATATCAAAACTCTCAATCATTAATGCCCCAACAACTATCCCTGCGCCTAACGAAAGCAACACTTTGCGCGTAAGCAACACAAGGATAATCATTAAAATCGGCGGTATTAATGAATAAATCGTACCTTCCATTGACCCCACTCCTTTTTGTGTAATGTAATTCATTCTTTTCTAAGTTTTTCTTGGACTTACTACTAGCCTATTTTCTTCTGGTGGAAAATATTTTAGGCATTTTATTTTTCACAAATAAAAAAAGTAATGATAGAGAAATCTACCATTACTTTTGGTCCATTTCCCCGATCTGTAGCTCCCCGTTATTTCGGTACGAGAGAATGCACTTTCTTCAAGTACATTCCAGCATGAATGCCGTGACTGCAATCATACTTCGGCAATTAACCCTTTCGTTTATGGTCATCGGTGTCACCCTCGCATAACTTACTTTTGTTAACTGCGCCTCTACCCCATCAGTGGTGGTTGTTTTCTATTTAATTTTTTGATTTCTTACTCGTACCGATAATATAGCATACTTCTATTGTCCTGTAAATTCCTCGGGAGGTACGGCTAGATCAATGTCGGATGAAGAATCACTGCCTGAACTATAAAAGTTCGGTACTTTTCCTGGAATGACACCAACATATACGGGTATGTCTGTCTCAACAACTGTTGTCGATGTAGAAAAAGGAATAACGATTTGCACGTTTGCTTGAATGTTAATCGACAACTCAATCATCGCATTGTTAATACCGTATTCCGTTATTTTCCGGCGAAAGTCTGATTGCACATCACCAACTACACTGAAATGGACAGGAACTTGGGGACCGAGATTCGCTAACAACGTATTCCCTGTTGCTTGCCCGATCGGAATTCGAACAATCGCCCGATGCTCTTCCACTGTATCTTCTTGAATGACTACATCATCATCAATATCAAAATCCAAGGAGTCCTCTGGAGTAATCTCACCCCGTTCGATTCGCTTCAGGAAGTTTTGTACACGGAACGTCGTATTTCGAAGAACCCGGTTTACAACAACCGCATTCCACCCGACGGACACAATTTCACCATCGTTGTCTGTTTCAATTTGAACCAAATCTTCTACTTGAAGGTCGTCAACAATTCGCTTACTGACCGCTTCATTGATGGCTTCTCGTGCAAACTGGCTTGTTTTTTTTTCAGCGATATCAATTAAAGTCGGTTCAATTCCTTTATCAATCACCCAGACAGACAGAATAAGCGAACAAATAAACACAACAAAAGTCATCGATAGGATCTGGCCTAAACTTTTGGGCTTTCTTTTCTTCCAAATTAGCTTATTCGGTCGTCTGCGCACACGAAAACCCCCTTACACTGAAGTTTATGCATCAGAGTAAGCGGACATGACTTATGGATTTAGGTGCGCTGACTGTCGATGAAGAGGGGTTGACTGTCGATAAACGTGCGCTCACTGTTGATAAAGCCGTTCCAACTGTCGATAAACGCACACTGACTGCTGATAAAATCTCTCCAACTGTCGATAAACGCGAGCTCACTGTTGATAAACGCGAACTGACTGTTGATAAAAGCTCTCCAACTGTTGATAAAGGCGCACTGACTGCTGATAAAAGCTCTCCAACTGTTGATCAACCTAAAAAAACCCACTCCAAACGAAAAGACTCGCCACCGGGCGAGTCTTCATCCATTAAATGAACTTACATTACATTGAGTAATCATGACATCTAAAGTTGTTGCTAGATTAATTTCATAGACTTGGCTTTTATGTAGCTTTCCTTCTTCATTTTCTAAAATGCGCACTTTTGGCCGGTCTGGTAGGTGTTTATTCTGTTCACAAATAATTCCTTTTGCTCCGTTACTCAATTCGACTTCTGCGCCATTTGGATAAATAGAGATATTGCGCCGGAATAAATCGACGTACTCTGGCAGAAACAATTCGCCGCTTCCGGAATACAAAATCTCCAAACCTTCGTGTGGCAACAAACCGGGTCGATAAACTCTGTTTGTCGTGACAGCGTCGAACACATCGGTCACCGCGAGAATTTGTGCGTACGGATGAATATTGGGACCGACAAGTCCATATGGATAACCACTTCCATTTAATCGTTCATGGTGCTGAACGACGCAGTATTTTACTTCATTCGGAAGATTCGCATGCTTAAGCAGATCATAGCCATAGATTGTATGCTCTTTGATAATCGAAAATTCTAAATCCGTCAATTTTCCAGGTTTATTTAAGATGGATTTAGGTACTTGTGTTTTTCCTAGATCATGTAATAGCGCGCCAATGCCGATTTGCTCGATTTTATGCTTCGGATAGTTGAGCTCATTTGCAAGTGCCAACGAATATACCGTTACATTTAATGAATGCATGTACACATAGTCGTCATACAAAAATAGATCCGACATAATCGATAAAATTTCCTCGTTGTCTTGGATGATTTCATTGATTTCTCCAACTTTTTTTTGAACTTCTTTCAATGACTTTTCCAATATGTATTGATTTCTCTTTAGATTTGTCGGCTGTTCATTAAACGCACGAAAAGACTCCCGAATATAATGGATTGTTTCAAATCTAATTTGATCATCCAACAGGTCTTGAGGATAAATGTCTTCTGTCAGTTCGTCTTGAACATAGACGTATTTAAACTGAAAATCCGCCAACCGTTGGATGATCCGGTTTGTAAATTTAACTCCTTTTTGCAAAAGAACTCTTCCGTATGAGTCAGTAATTGGTCTAGCTAGTATATCTCCTTCATTAAGGTCTTGGATTTTTGCTGTTTTCATAAATTATCCCCATCACTATTATTCGACTAATTTCATCATAAATTATTATGCAACTGCTGACAACCTTATTTCGTCAAAGCCAATAGTGCCTGCTTCCCCATAATGCCCTCATACCAGCCAAATTTTTCGATAGAATAATTCGTTACTTTCTGTAGGGGTGCATACAACAATTCGTCGCGATTTCTTACGCCGACCGCACGGCCAGCTACAATGTTTCTGTCACCTAGCTTATCGTTTAGCAGGTCGACGTCCAAGGCACCGCACATAATGTAGCCAAAATCATTATAAATGACTAATAGATTAGTTTTCGGTAACTCGACATGAACAAACGTAAATCCGTGACCCTCAATCCAAATCGGTTCTGTATGAATCATAAAACCAGCCTCCTCTTTTTTACCCTATGAAAAGGAAAAAAAGAAGTGCCAGTCCCAATTTGTTTGAGCCAGCACTTTTAAATCTTTTTTATGAATCAGCTACAGCTTCGTCACGCTTTTCTCCAAAACATCACGTATGAATTCAGGCATAAAGTAATGTTTCTCTTTAACGGAAGCAATTGTCGGTACTAGTGATGGAAATGAAAAGGTGTCTGCTGTTGCAACTTGGTATGCTCGATTCGGTTCAACTTCTTCTTCATCCAACCAAATTTTCTCGACAAAGTCTGTCTTTGGGTGGACTTGAGCGGTTAAATTAGAGTAGATCATTTTACCGATTCGTTTGCCACGGAAGCCTAGACCCTTCAATTCAAACTCGATAAATTCTTTTCCTTCAAACATCCTTACTGTTTCCAACAATTCCTTTCCGGTCATTTCCATTACGCACGGATTCATCGGATGCGGACAACTACTATGAATATCCTTCCTCGTTACTTCACCAGCAGAGAATCCATGCAATAAAACACCGGCATTTAACATGGCACAATCAGCATTTGTCCATGTTTGTAATTCATCAACAAAGTTATTCATCAGCTCTGTTTCCTCATACCAATTCGCAGGGTAATTTTCATCTAAGACAGCCACTGTTTTCCCCAATACTTCCTCAGCTTCCTGATGAATATTTTCGATCAATGCCTTTGTTTCTTGATCTTGCTCATCCCCAATTTCTACAGCTGTGCCTTCACTTTGTATGACTTGTTTCTTCTGATGGTCGTAAACCAAATGAACTTTACCGAAATAAAAACCATGTTTACCGACTGCGTTCAGTAATGTTCCATCATGAACTTGTCCTTGGTTAAATAGGTGATGCGTATGGCCTCCGATAATCACATCAATCGGAAATTTTTCCGCGATCAACTCATCTTGATAAACACCTAAATGCGAAAGTAGCACGATGATGTCACAACGCTCTTCTAACTCCGGCATATATTGCTCTAACATTTCGATTGGCTCATAAGTCGTCCAGCCAAGTTGTTCGTAAAACAATTGAAAAGGAGCCGTTAAACCGATCACCCCTATTTTAGTTCCCTGGTCACTTTCAAAGACTTCATAAGGCTTTAACCAATCAGGTTTATCTTGATTAATCGGTGCGATATTCGCACAAGTTACTGAAAAGTCGGCGTCATCATATAAGTGATATAACTGCTCTTCAGGTAACGTAATGCCTTCATTATTGCCGAGAGTCACCACATGATAATCCGCTTCATTCAGCAATCGGATATTCGCTTCACCCAGGGTTGCTTCCGTATAAAAATGCGATCGATCCAGGTGATCACCATTATCTAAAATGAGATGAAATTCATCTGCATGCTTGCTCATTTCATGCTTCATTGAATGGATAATCTTTGGCCAATTTTCAAAATGGCTATGTAAGTCACTTGTAAAGTACAAATGAATATTTTCTCTCATAAAGCTACTCCTTCTATACAGCTATATAATTAATCGTATGCCTACAATGGTCATAATAATCCGTAAAATCCATTCGATTGATTCGCTTCTTAAGTGCTGATTGACACGCGCGCCCAATACGCCACCGAGATACGAGCCTGGAATGGCTGCTAATGCATACGTCCATACAATATGACCAGAAAGAATATGAGCTGAAGATGATAGTAAACTCGAAAAGAAAATCATAAACATGGAAGTTGGTGCTGCGATATGCGCCGGCATGCCAAATAATAAAATCATTGCCGGAACCATCAATGATCCACCGCCGATGCCAAATAAGCCAGACAGCATTCCTACAGTAAAGCCGACAAGTATGCCTAATATTACGGAGAAAGAGTATTTCACTTCATAACCCGCGATTAAAAACTTCCGATGAATATGTGTCTTTTTCTCATGATTTTCATCATACTGACGTTGAGGTAAATACTTTTTAATGAAAAAAAGCCCAACAATGACTAACATTAAAAAGCCTAATAACAATTCAAACAAACCGGATTGAATATATTGATTTAAGTAAACACCGAGCAAGGCACCAGGTAAATTCCCTGCCAAAAACAGTGAACCACTGACGATATCCACTCGTTTTCGTTTCATAAAGGTCAATGCTGAAGATAATCCTGTAAAAACCATGACGACAAGAGAGATCCCTACGATGTTTTGGGGAGTCGCCCAAGAAAATTCGCTGCTCACTTGTGCTAAGAAAAGCATGGTGGGAACGAAAATCACACCACCACCTAATCCGGCTATACTTCCGATGAATGCAGTGGTGACCCCTATCATGAACATAATCAAAAAAACCATCGAACGAGATTCCCTTCTTAAACGCTAAACGCTTTGTTGGCATTCATTCTGTCGTTTATTTTGCATCTACTTTAATTATATCGTTAATCAGGAGCGTTTCATAGTGAAGTAACTAGAGGAGATCAATACGGTTCATATACATTTTTTCCAAGCCTTCAATCTCTAGCCAGCATCAGTCAAGTAGTTAAAGACCGTACCCACGTATCTGATGATCATCATGAACTCTTACACATCAATCATTTTTAAGTCAGCATATTAACTTCAGAAAATGAACAACAATTATATAGAGTCCCCTCTCATTTTCTGTACGAGATGAGAGGGGACTGGCATCCATATTTATATTTTTTATTGTTGACCTTCTTCTGCACCTAAAATCGCAACAGGGTTAAACACTTCATATTTCACTTGCTCTTTAGGTACATTCCAACGATTCAATTGACCAACCATCGCTTCTAAGAATGGCATTGGCCCACAGAGGTAAAAGTCAGCATCATTCGTTGGTAAGATTGACTCTAACCAATCTAGATCAATATGACCTTCTTTATTATATCGCTTCTCTCTTTGGTCTTCGTCAGTTGGAGAGTCATAACAAACATAATAATCAACTTGCTTATTATTTTGTGCAAGGTTTGTCAATTGTTCTTTAAATGGTTGTATATTTCCATTGCGGCTTGAATGGATGAAAATAATTTTTCGATTTTTATCTTTTTCGGTATACGTATTTAACATGCTCATCATCGGTGTAATTCCGACTCCACCACTAATTAATACAAGCGGCTTGTCTAATGGCTCGACAACAAAGTCACCTGCTGGTGCGGAAAAAGATAATACATCACCCTCTTCAACGGATTCGTGTAAATAGTTTGAAACGATTCCTGAAGGGTTTTGCTCACTACTTTCTTCTTTTTTTACACTAATTCTATAGTAATCTTTTCGCGGAGCGTCTGATAAACTATAATGACGAATATGCGTATACTTTTCTCCTGGAATGTCTGCTTTAATTGTTAGATACTGCCCCGGCTTGAAAGTAGCAATCGGCTTGCCGTCTTTTGGTTTTAAGTAAAATGATGTAATCAAGTCACTTTCTTTCTTGTCGACGACAAAATCCCGAAATCCTTTCCAGCCACCCGGCATGTTCTCCAACTCTTCATATCGTTCATTCTCAATCCGGATAAATTCATCGGCGATATATTTATACGCTTTCCCCCAAGCGTCCAATATATCATCGGATGCCGTTTCGCCAAGTACATCTTTGACAGCTTCCAACAATGTTTCTCCTACAACCGGATACTGCTCAGCTTCTACACCTATTGCCACATGCTTTTCTGTTACCCGTCTAATGACTGGCTCAACCGCCTCGAGATGATCTATATTTTCACCTGCCGCATAAACCGAATAAGCAAGCGCTTCTTGCTGAATGCCTCGTTTTTGGTTCGTTTGGTTAAAAAGGTTATAGAGATCGGCCACTTTCTTAAACAGTAACTGGTAAAATCGTTTACCGATTTCATTACTATGTTCTTTCAATACGGGAGCTGTTTCTTTAACTGTCTTGATTGTTTTTTCATCTAACATGCTAAACCTCTCCTTCTCTAAGTTGAAATTGAACATGTTGCAGAGTTTTATGCAATTCATGTATCAAGTGATAAAAGGCCACTTATAAATGTAGATTTCCCTTTGCTTTGTTCAATAAACGAGGGAAAAATGTCTAATTCAGCGTGAACGTTCGAAAAGATGACCGTATGCTTGATTAGACAAATCCAATAAGAATTAGTACGCAGTTTTTTCAACAAAAATTATCGAATAAATTTTTAACATGTGTGATGAATAGGTACCCTGTTTATAAACGATTGTTAGAATAACTCTTTTGCCAATAAACGGTACACTTGCAATCGTTTCTCTTGTGAATGTTGAATACTACAAATCATCGCTTCATCAAATCCATATTGTTCTTGCTCAACTTGTAATTTCTCAGCAACTTCCTTTGCGGAACCGACAATGTGCAGTTTTCTGCTCTCTTCTATTTTCATTAGGTCCATTTCAGACAACGGATAATCTTTGGCATCTTCAGGTGTTAGCAATTGCCCCATTTTCCCTTGCATCAACCACAATCGAGCGATATCTTGTGGCTTTGCTTCATACTCAGCTTCCTCTTTTGTTTCTGCTGCTGTCACTAAATAGGCAACATTGATTTCAGGTTTTTCCATAAAAGGAGATGGAATGAAATTTTCTCGGTACATATTTAAAATTTCGTTGGATAACTGTCCATTAAAAAATTGTGCAAACGAGTAACCTACCCCTCTTCTTGCTGTTTCAAGGGCACTGTTTCCGCTTGAACCGAGCATCCATGCTTCAGGTAATGTAACGCCTCGTGGACTTGCAATCATTGCATACAATTTATCCTCAGTCAGTTCGTCATTGATGAGTTGCAAGGTGTGATCGAATTTTTCATACATATTATCCACTCTTGGTTGACGACCTTCAGCTAATGCATACATCGATTGAGGGTCTCCACCAGGTGCACGTCCAACACCAAAATCAATTCGTCCTGGCGAGAATGCGCTTAATGTTTTAAATACTTCGGCCATTTTTAATGGTGAATAGTGCATCATCATGACGCCGCCTGTCCCAATTCGAATTTGATTCGTTTTTGCAGCTAATCGTGCAGCAGTCACTTCTGGAGCAGAGCTCGCAAATGCTCTCGTTCCGTGGTGCTCTGCCATCCACATCCGCGTATATCCTAACTCATCAGCTACAATAGCTAACTCTTCCGCTTTTTCAAGTGCACCGACAGCGGTATTTCCGCTAGTGATTGGTGCTTGATCTAAAACGCTTAACTTCATATATAACATCCTTTCACGAACACTTCAGTCTTAGATTGTAAGTATGTTCATCATTACAAACCTTATTCTATCACTCGTTGACCGGCATATAGAATAATCTGCTTAGAGATTATGACCTAAGCAATTGACTTGGGGGGAAGAACGCTTACATGATAAGATGTTTCCACAGATCAGTGAGGTGATTAAACGATGAAACAAACAGTTATATTAAATGATGATTTAAAAATAGAAGCAACCAATCTTTATACGGATGAAGTGGTCGATCCTCAATCGGGAAAAAAGCGAAAAACAGTACACGTTGATTTCAAAGTAACGAGCGAAGACTATCATCGTGTCGCTACTTTTTTATACAAAAACGACTTCGACGTAAACGTTCCTGCATTAAACGTAAGATTCCCTGCTACCATTCAGAAATACACGACATCCGTTACAAATTTATATAAAGAAAACCAAGTTGGTGACTATTCGTTAACGTTGATCGAGAAAAGCGATTAAACTTTCACTTCGCGGATGCCTTTCTAGTGCTATAAATGTTACATTTCCTCGACTTCGGGATTATTGCGCGCGGCTTCAGGGTTAATTCGTGAAACTTCAGGGTTGATGCGCGTGGCTTCAGGGTTAATTCGTGAAACTTCAGGGTTGATGCGCGCAGCTTCAGGGTTATTGCGCGGTCCTTCAGGGTTAATTCACGAAGCTTCAGGGTTAATTCGTGAAGCTTCAGGGTTGATGCGCGGCCCTTCAGGGTTAATTCGTGAAACTTCAGGGTTTTTGCGCGCGGCTTCAGGGTTAATTGAAAAGCCTTCAATATTAACGTTTTCTCACGCACAAAAAAGCACTGACATCAGTCAGTGCCTACTCACTCGTAATATTTAAATCTAGTTCAATGTGATCCCAGCCTCTTCACGTTCCAGTAATTTAAACAATCCCCCATCACACAATTTGGTGATGGGGGATTTATCATAGCCTTAACCGATAGATCCTTCCATTTCGAAGGAGATCAAGCGGTTCATTTCAACTGCATATTCCATTGGTAGTTCTTTTGTGAATGGCTCGATGAAGCCCATGACGATCATTTCTGTCGCTTCTTCTTCACTCAAACCACGGCTCATCAAGTAGAAGAGCTGCTCTTCTGATACTTTAGAAACTTTCGCTTCGTGTTCCAAGGAAATGTTTTCGTTCAACACTTCGTTGTAAGGAATCGTATCAGATGTGGATTCGTTATCCATGATCAACGTGTCACACTCAATGTTCGAACGTGCGTTGTCAGCTTTCTTACCGAAGTGAACCAATCCAAGATACGTTACTTTACCACCTTGTTTAGAAATGGATTTCGAAACAATTGTAGAAGACGTATTTGGAGCCAAGTGATGCATTTTGGCACCAGCGTGTTGGTGTTGTCCTTTACCAGCTAATGCGATGGAAAGTGTCAAACCACGAGCACCTTCGCCTTTCAACAGAATGGATGGGTATTTCATTGTCAACTTAGAACCTAAGTTACCATCAATCCACTCCATTGTACCGTTCGCTTCTGCTGTTGCTCTTTTCGTAACCAAGTTATAAACGTTGTTCGCCCAGTTTTGGACCGTTGTATAACGGCAATACGCATCTTTTTTCACAAAGATTTCAACAACCGCACTGTGAAGTGAACTGGAAGTGTAAACAGGTGCTGTACAACCTTCAACATAGTGTACAGATGCGCCTTCATCTACAATGATCAACGTACGCTCAAACTGTCCCATATTTTCAGAGTTAATACGGAAGTAAGCTTGAAGTGGTGTTTCCACTTTTGTGTTCTTCGGTACATAGATGAATGAGCCACCAGACCAAACTGCAGAGTTTAGTGCTGAGAATTTGTTATCGGCAGATGGAATCAACTTACCGAAATACTCACGGAACAAGTCTTCGTTTTCACGTAGAGCAGAGTCCGTATCTTTAAAGATAACACCCATTTCCTCTAACTCTTTTTCCATGTTGTGATAAACAACTTCCGATTCGTACTGCGCTGAAACACCTGCAAGATATTTCTGCTCAGCTTCTGGAATTCCCAGACGATCGAATGTTTGTTTAATCTCTTCAGGTACTTCATCCCAAGAACGCTCAGAACGCTCAGATGGCTTCACATAATAAGTGATTTCATCAAAGTCCAATTCGCCTAGGTCTCCACCCCACTGTGGCATTGGCTTACTATGAAATATTTCATATGCTTTCAAACGATACTCAAGCATCCACTCTGGTTCTTCTTTACGGCGAGAAATTTCACGAACTACCTCTTCAGTCAGACCACGTTCAGTACGGAAAATCGATACGTCGCGGTCACTAAAACCATACTTGTAATCGCCTACTTCAGGTGCTTTCTTAGCCATACTTCACCCTCCTTGTAATGATTAAACAGTGAACCAGGCGTAACTGCCTGATTACTGTTCGTCACCGACGCCTTTCTCCATGGCTTTCCATGCGAGCGTCGCACATTTAATTCTGGCTGGGAATTTTGCTACTCCTTGCAAGGATTGCACATCACCCATGTCATCCAGATTAAATTCCTTTTCATCTATATCTTTGCCCAACATCATTTCAGAGAAAATCTCTGACATTTTGAGGGCGTCCTCTACTGGTTTACCTGTTACAGTCTGCGTCATCATAGAAGCAGATGCCATACTGATGGAACATCCTTCACCTTCAAACTTAGCGTCTTGGACGATTCCATCTTCTACTTTCATCTGTAAATCGATCCGATCTCCGCATGTTGGATTGTTCATCTCAACGGTAATCGAACCTTCATCTTCTATTGTACCGCGATTTCGCGGATTTTTGTAGTGGTCCATGATGACTTGTCGATAGAGTGTATCTAGATTGTTAAAAGACATCTCCGAAATACTCCTTCGCTTTTTTTAGTCCTTCGACAAGATGATCTACATCTTTCTTATCATTATACAGGTAAAAGCTCGCTCTTGCAGTTGCAACGACTTCAAGTTCACGCATTAATGGCTGTGCACAATGGTGACCTGCTCGAACTGCAATGCCGAGTGAGTCAAGCGCTGTCGCCAAGTCATGAGGATGGACGCCTTCTAAGTTGAACGTAACAAGACCTGCGCGTTCCTGTGCATCCGGTCCGTAGATTGTCATTCCATCAATCTCATTCATTTTCTCCATTGCATATTGAACAACATCATGTTCATGTTTTTCAATTTCATCTAAACCAACTTCATTCAGGAAGTCGATGGCCGTGGCCAGTCCGACTGCTCCTGCAATAATTGGTGTGCCACCTTCGAATTTCCAAGGCAGCTCTTTCCATGTTGATTCATACAAATGAACGAAATCAATCATTTCACCGCCGAATTCAACCGGCTCCATGTTCTCTAACAACGATTGCTTACCGTAGAGTACACCAATTCCTGTAGGACCGATCATTTTATGACCTGAGAAGGCATAAAAATCAACATCCAATTCTTGCACATCAACTTTCATATGCGGAACACTTTGTGCACCGTCAACAGCGATGACTGCCCCATGCTCATGTGCAATTTCGGCAATTTCCTTAATAGGATTGATTGTACCTAAAACGTTAGAAACATGTGTCACAGCAACAATCTTCGTTCGATCGGTTACCGTTTCACGTACATCATCCAGTGAAATCGTTCCATCTTCATAAAGTGGAAGATACTTCAACTTAGCGCCTGTTTCCTTCGCTACTTGCTGCCACGGAATGATGTTACTATGATGCTCCATTTTCGTCAGAACAATTTCGTCCCCTTCGGACAAGTTCTGTCGGCCGTAACTAGACGCAACCATGTTGATTGCGGTCGTTGTGCCTCGAACGAAAACAACTTCTTTGATGGATGATGCATTGATGAACTCTCTCACCTTGTCGCGTGCACCTTCATAACTTTCAGTAGCACGTGAACCCAGTGTATGAACACCACGGTGAACGTTCGAGTTATTGCGACGGTAATAATCATCTATCGCATCGATAACTACTTGAGGCTTCTGGGAAGTCGCAGCGCTATCGAGATAGACTAATGGATGACCATTAACTTCCTGATCCAGTATTGGAAACTGCTTGCGAACTTCTGCCATATTCATTAGTATACTTTCCCTTCAATAACTTCTTTCAATTGTTTTTGAACAGTTTTGATTGGAATTTCACGAACAACTGGATCTAAGAATCCGTGAATAATCAGACGCTCTGCATTTTCTTTAGAGATCCCGCGACTCATCATGTAGTATAACTGCATTGGATCAACACGGCCGACAGAAGCTGCGTGTCCTGCGGTTACGTCATCTTCATCAATCAATAAGATTGGGTTGGCATCACCGCGTGCACCTTCATCCAACATCAAAATGCGAGATTCTTGTTCCGCATTCGCTCGTGTTGCTCCATGCTCAATTTGACCAATTCCATCGAAGTAAGCTGTAGATCGATCCTTCATGACACCGTGCTGAAGGATATAACCATCAGAATCTTTACCCCAGTTTACAATCTTCGCTGTGAAGTTCTGTCTTTGTTTTCCACGACCAACAGAAACGGACTTTGCGTTACAGAAAGAATTGTCACCTTTTAGATGGGTAGTATTGTCAGAAATCGTATTTCCGTCATTCATTTGACCAAGTGCCCATTCGATATTCGCATCACGGTCTGCAACGCCACGACGGTTAACGTAAGCCGTTGTCCCTTCTGCCAAGTGATCGACAGCACCATAAGAAACTTTTGCGTTTTGGTGAGCGAATACTTCACTGACCAAGTTTGCAACAGATTCTTTATTCGCATTTGCTGAGTAATAATTTTCAAGATACGTGACTTCACTATTTTCTTCAGCGACTAATAAAACATGATTGATCATGCCCGCTTCGTCATCTTCTTGCCAAAAAACAACCTGGATTGGTTCGTCGACAACAACGTTTTTTGGAACGTACACGAATATACCGCTGTTCATTAGCGCCGCATGACGTGCAGTCATTTTGTTTTCATCGATCGCAACGCCATCTTTCATGAAGTACTTTTGAACAAGGTCACTATGTTCGTTCATTGCAGTGAATATGTCTTCAAAAATAACGCCTTTATCTTTCAATTCTTGTGAAAGGTTTGCATACGCTACATCGTTATTCCGGACAATAATCAAGTTTTGTGCGCTTCCTTCTTCACCTAAAAGAACACGAACTTGTTCAGGAAGTGTATCGAAGTCCTGAATTGGTTCACCAGCTACATCATGTTTGAAATTCGTGAAGTTCCAATCAATGATCCGTGTCTTATTTGCTTTCGCCATTGGGAGATCTTCCGATTGACGTAAAGCTTCTAAACGAATATCACGAAACCACTCAGGTTCGTTCCGTTTCTGAGAATACTCAGTAATATATTGTTCATCGTATGGTAGTTTTGTATCTACTGCCATTATTCACCCTCCAATCTTTATGATCACTTACTGGCCTACAGTTTCGTCTTCGATTCCAAGCTCTTCTTTAATCCACTCATAACCTTCTGATTCTAGGCGTTGAGCTAGTTCTGGTCCGCCAGACTTCACAACACGACCTTGCATCATAACGTGTACATGGTCTGGTGTGATGTAGTTCAGTAGACGCTGATAGTGAGTGATAATTAAGCAACCGAAGTTTTCACTACGCATTTTATTGATTCCTTCAGAAACAACTTTCAATGCGTCAATGTCTAGACCGGAGTCAATTTCGTCTAAAATCGCGATTGCTGGTTGCAACATCATTAACTGAAGGATTTCATTCCGCTTTTTCTCACCGCCGGAAAATCCATCGTTTAAATAACGCTGAGCCATATCTTTATCTATATCTAAGAAGTCCAAGTTCTCATCCATTGTTTTGATAAACTGCATTAATGGAATTTCGTTGCCTTCTTCACGCTTCGCATTAATTGAAGAACGTAGAAAATCAGAGTTTGTGACACCGCTGATTTCACTTGGATATTGCATAGCCAAAAATAGACCGGCTTTAGCACGCTCGTCTACTTCCATTTCAAGAACATCTTCTCCATCTAAATGAACGGATCCCTTCGTCACTTCAAACTTCGGGTGACCCATGATAGCACTCGCCAATGTAGACTTACCTGTACCATTCGGTCCCATCACTGCGTGGAATTCTCCACCCTTTATCGTTAGGTTAACCCCTTTCAGGATTTCGTTCCCTTCAATTTCGACATGCAGATCTTTAATCTCTAAAGTTGATCCAGCCATATCAATACCTCCATTTTCTATGATATATATTGGTCATTCCCAATCTATTCTCATTCTTAGTTTATAACATTTATAATTTATAATCAACCATCCGCCGAAGAATGACCTTTATTCGGCACAACCTCTATTATAGTAAAGATACAAGGAATATTAAACTGAAACGACGTAAGTTATTGATTTTTCGTAAAATGTTGATTTCTTGGCATTGGAATTGTGGAGTTTTAGATTGATATAGAAGGAGTTTTTCATGGTGAGAATGAAAGGCCGAATGATGAGAATCAGAATCTCGCTTATATAGGACTCTCCGACTCAGTTTTTTAAACGCGGGGTTAGTAGCCTTCTATAAACAAGATTCTAATACTGATCGGCTTCCGGGCTTGATTGGCGTTCTCGTCTCGATACTTAAATGAGTGCTTGTGCAGCGCGAAATGCCGTCGAGAACGTGCTTTGATGGAAGCTTCAATAATTGTTCGAATTCTTGGCTTGATAGGCACGCTCAACAACGGAAGTTTCTATAATTGATCGGCTTCCGGGCTTGATAAGCGCTCTCTACTACGGAAGGCTCTAAAATTGGTCGGCTTCCGGGCTTGATAGATGCTCTCAGCTACGGAAGGCTCTAAAATTGGTCGGCTTCCGGGCTTGATAGATGCTCTCAGCTACGGAAGTTTCTAATATTGATCCGCTTCCGGGCTTGATAGATGCTCTCAGCTACGGAAGGCTCTAAAATTGATCCGCTTCCGGGCTTGATAGATGCTCTCAGCTACGGAAGGCTCTAAAATTGATCCGCTTCCGGGCTTGATAAGCACTCTCTACTACGGAAGATTCAATTATTGTTCGCCTTCCGTGCTTGATAGACGCTCTCTACTACGGAAGATTCAATTATTGTTCGCCTTCCGTGCTTGATAAGCGCTCTCTACTACGGAAGGCTCTAAAATTGGTCGGCTTCCGGGCTTGATAGGCACGCTCAACAACGGATGATTCTAATATTGATCGGCTTCCGTGTTTGATAACCACTCTCTACTACGGGATATTTTTCACAAAAACTCCCAGAAGGTCTTATGTAACCTAAAGATCCACCACCTAATTTAAACAACTCCAACCAATAATTTGGCTGGAGTTGATGGGCTTTTTTTATTCATTAACGATGTAATTGTCGTCCAACTTCTGAAACTAAGTTATTACACTTCTTATAATCATTCTCTCGCTTTTGTTCAACTTGTAGTCTTCGATTGAGGTTCATACTGTATTCTTTGTACCCCATTCCGTGAGATTGCTGCATGGATTTCTCCATATCCTCTGTGTAATTCAAGTCAATCTCATTGTCATTAATAATGAAAAATCATTCCTTTCGTCTTTGATGTTATATAGAATACCACGAATGTTAAGGATTCAAAAACCCTTATAGATTAGGTTTATCCGAATGAAGAGGGGTATAAACATCTTATTTGATGTTATACCCCTCATTCTTATAATTGGTATGGATAACTGAACATTTCTCTCGAATGCTAAAGATTCAGATTTTATTTAACCGGTACGACAGCGCCCTCATACTTTTCTTCAATGAAATTCGTGATTTCTTCAGAACGAAGAACTTCGACCAAAGTTTGGAGCGCTTCGTTATTTTCATCTTCTGCGCGCGCTGCGATGATGTTCACATAAGGTGAGTCGGACTCTTCAATAATTAACGAATCTTCTCTCGGTTCAAGGCCCGCTTGGATTGCGTAGTTTGTGTTGATTGCGACTAATGCATCTTCTTCTCTTTCATAAAATTCCGGAAGCATTGCTGGTTCAATACTTGCATCAAACTCAAGATTCAATGGGTTTTCAACCACATCTTCAACAGTTGCAGCGTCTTTGTTTACATTTTCATCTATTTTGATCAAATCATTCTGTTCAAGCAAAGTAAGAACTCTTCCGTGGTCGGCAACAGAACGACTTAGAAGTACGACTGTTCCTTCCTCTACATTATCGATACTTTCGATGTTCTTAGAATAAATGCCTAAAGGTTCGATATGAATGCCGCCAATATTCACAAAATCATACCCAATATCTTCTTGCTGTGATTCAAAGTAAGGAATGTGTTGAAAGTAGTTTGCATCGAGTGTGCCGTTATCTAAGTCTTCGTTTGGCAATACATACTCTTGGTACGTTTCAATCGTTAGGTCAATTCCTTTTTCTTCAAGAAGCGGTTTTGCTTCCTCTAACACTTCAGCGTGAGGAACGCTTGTTGCACCAACGACAATTTCAGTAGTATCTTCTCCGTTAGAATCACCATTACTTTCTTCATCAGATGATCCACACGCTGCCAATGTCACAATCAATGTAATTCCTAATAAAACCAATAATAATTTTTTCATGTTTTTTAAACTCCCCTTTTATCGTTTATCCATTTTTTTTGCCGTAAAGTCGCCTGCCCATTGAAAAATGAAGACGATGGCGACGATAAAGACGGTACATGCAAAGACAACATCATTATTTCTTCGTTGGAAACCATTCATATAAGCTAAATCACCAAGGCCGCCTGCGCCAATCACTCCTGCGATAGCTGTATAACCGATTAACGCAATTGCTGTAACCGTCAGACCTCCGACTAGTGCTGGTTTTGATTCCTGCAATAAAACCTTAAAAATAATCGTGTGGGTTTTTGCCCCCATTGACTTTGCTGCCTCAATTACCCCTTTATCTACCTCCTTTAAGGCAATTTCAACTAACCGTGCGTAAAACGGTGCCGAACCGATAATCAATGCCGGTAAAGCTGCTTTCGGTCCACGGATGGTATCCATCAAAAAGTCTGTAAATGGAATGAGCAATAAAATTAATATAATGAACGGGATGGCACGGAAAACGTTAACGAACGTCGCTGTGATTCCGTTCACCAACCGGTTGCTCCAAAGATTTCCTCGATCGGTTAAATAAAGAACTAAACCGAGAATAATTCCGAGAATAAAAGTGCCGATTACTGAAATAACCGTCATATATAATGTTTCATACGTTGCTGTCCATAAGTCATCCATGATGACATTTGGGAATAATTCGTTAAGCATTTGTAACCACCTCTACTTCTACACCTGAGTTGCGAATATACTCCATCGATGCTTCAATCACTTTTCGCTCCCCATCCAGTTCAACGAACAATGTACCGTAAGAGCCTTCCTGAGTTTGTGAAATTGATCCTTGCAATATATTCACGTAAACATCGAACTGTTTTGCGACTTCACTGATCAAACTCCGTCTCGCTGTACCGCCGACGAAATGTAGCTTCACCACTTCTTTGCTTTCATCTTCCGTAATGAAATCTTTCAACCGTTCAGGGTCATGTTCAAGCGGTGATAATTGCTGAACAAATCGTTTCGTCGTTTTCTCTTTCGGATTGATGAACACTTCCAACACATCACCGACTTCAACGACTTTCCCTTGCTCCATAACTGCTACGCGATGACAAATTTTTTGAATGACATGCATCTCATGCGTAATTAAGATGATCGTCAATTTCAGTTTTTCATTAATGGATACAAGTAAATCCAAGATATCATCCGTCGTTTCCGGATCGAGGGCGGAAGTTGCTTCATCACAAAGCAGCACTTCGGGATCGTTTGCGAGCGCTCGGGCGATGCCAACACGTTGTTTTTGACCACCGCTTAGCTGTGATGGATAACTGTTTTCTCTTCCTTTTAATCCCACAAGCTCAATCAATTCATTCACTTTTTCTTTGCTATTCTGTTTATCGACACCAGCAATTTCTAAAGGAAATGCAATGTTTTCATAAACGGTACGAGACCAAAGTAGGTTAAAATGCTGAAAGATCATTCCTATTTTTTGTCGTTTTTTCCGCAGATCATTTTTTCCTAATTGGGTCAATGACTGCTGGTCAAGTGTGATTTCTCCACTCGTCGGTTCTTCCAGTCGATTCAACAGACGAACGAACGTACTTTTACCTGCACCAGAATAACCAATCACACCAAAGATTTCACCTTTTTCAATATCTAATGAAACATCATCGACTGCTTGAACCGTTTGATCCTTCGTTTGAAAATGTTTCGAAAGCTTTTTAATCGATATCATGTAACTCCCTCTTTCTTTAGTAAATAAAAAAACCTTCCTGCATAAGAGAACAGAAAGGAATCGGGCCTTCGTTCCCTTATCTTTCAAAGCATCCCCTGCTTTGCTGGAATTAGCACCTGTTGGATGATTTTAAACATCATCCAGTGGTTGCCGGGCTTCATCGGGCCAGTCCCTCCACCTCTCTTGATAAGAGTTTATCTATAAAATTGTTAATTTAACACGTTAAAGCGATACGTTGTTAACACATAAAAAAATCTCCCTTGCAAGAACAAGAAAGAAACGTTTGATCTCTCTCTTATCTTGCCATGCACTCAGCATGAACAGGAATTAGCACCTTTCGAATAAATTCGATGGTTGCCGGGCTTCACAGGGCCGTTCCCTCCGCCACTCTTGATAAGAAATTTTGCTATGCGATTTGTATTAATGTTAATATTAGCATGAAGCGAGTTGGTCGTCAATCTTATTTTTGAAAAAGGGGAAATATAAAATGAAAGCACCTCAGTTTGAATTACCTTACTTAAATGAAGACCGAACATTCTCTCTAGATGAAGTACTCGGCAAAAAAGTCATTGTTCTTACTTTTTGGGTATCTTGGTGTCCAGACTGTGCAAGAGACTTGCCGAAAAAAGAGCAATTTTATAAAACAACGCGTAACGATGAATTAGAAATGATTACGATTAACGTGACTGGTCGTGAGCGGTCAGAGGAAGAAGCGTTGAAATATCAAGAGCAATTTTTAACCCAGCCCGTTTTGAAAGATAACGGTCGTGAAGTATATGACCTTTATGATTGCACTTCCGTCCCAACGACAATCGTCATTGATAAGAATGGTGAAGTGGTCGGTCGATTCGGTGATCAAGCTGACTTTGTGGAGATTTTGCAGGTAATCAGTAAAGCATTGGCATAAGCGTTTCTAAATGAGGCTGGGACAATATCTTTAAAGTTGACTCAGATACGAACATTCTAATTTAGTAATGCGGAAATACCCGCTTCGGAAATATACTCCGCTTTTCGCGGGCAGCTGTTGAGCCTCCTCGTGCTTCGCACTGCGGGGTCTCACCTAGGCTTTTGCTCCCGACGCCCAGGACGGGCTAGTGTCAACGTTGGCCACAGGACGTGGCCGCATTTAGTTGACCGCAGAAGTCTCCGTATATTTCCTACGCTAAGTTAGATTAATATTCGTGCTTCTAAGTTTATAACTTTGTCACAGCCTATTTTTATGGAAAGATCGAACTTAACGGAGGATTTATCGGCGGCTTCTACTCATTATTCAACGGCTTCATGACGTTTTTCAACGGGTTCGCATATTTTATCGACGGCTTTTACCGATTTTTCAACGGCTTCTCATGTTTTTTCGGCGGCTTCACTGCATTTTTCAACGGCTTCATGACGTTTATCAACGGCTTTCCATTTTCTTGCCTTCCATAAAAAATACCGAACGCAAGGAGTATCCTTCGTTCGGCATGTCAGATGTATAAGTATAATTATATTTTATTTTTCTCCGTGACCAAGTAGGGTCCAAGTTCTTTTAATAAATATGGCACAGAGTGAAATGTATAGATTCGATCGACTGGCTTGCCGTCTTTAAACACCATTAAACATGGAACACTCATAATATTGTACTGTTGTAGAAAATCTGGTGCAGTCAGTCCATTTAGTTCATAAAATTTACTGTCTTCCAGTGTGTCTTCTATATAAAGAAGCATTCGTTTTGCCACTTTACATGTACCGCAGAAGGGACTATTGATAAATAATATATGATACTGCTTTTTCTTTACTAGAAATTGCGCATTCTTTTCGTTAATTGCATTCATGCTCATTCAAACCCTTTCAAAAAATCCACATCAACATTTATATCAGCTGCTTGTAAAATTGATGCTAACACGTACTCAGGTGTTTCTTCAACTTCCCGATACTTTCGGTCGATATAGAGGTTTTGAGCATGAGAGATTTCTTGATTCAGTAACTTTCTTAATTTGATGCCTGGTTCATCTTCGTCCGTCAAAATAAACACATCACGATCATCTAGCTGGTGCTCTTCAATCATTAAATCTAACGCATGTAAACCAAGTGTTCCGAATGTACATAAAATAAAAGCTTCATCCTCAAGTACCCGTTTAATTTTTTTCTTATCTTGCTTTCCTTCTACGATAATTACCTTTGACAACTCATCCATGTATGATCACCAAATTTTGTTTTCATTACCTATGGAAAAAGCTGATCACGATCGATCAGCTTTCAAGGTTCTATTCTTCTTCTTCTGTCATTTTTTGATATGCGTCAGCATCCATTAGTTCTTCTAGCTGAGATGAGTCGTCTAATTCAACAACAACCATCCAAGCTCCTTCGTATGGGGATTCGTTCACTAATTCAGGGCTGTCTTCTAATTCTTCATTAACTTCGACAACTTTTCCTGAAACAGGTGCGTATAATTCAGACACTGTCTTAACGGATTCAACACTGCCAAATGGCTCATCCAATTCCAATTCGTCACCGACTTCTGGTAATTCAACAAACACAATATCCCCTAGTTCGTCTTGTGCGAATTCCGTAATGCCGATTCGAACCTTACCGTCTTCATCTTTCACCCATTCGTGTTCTTTTGAATAACGTAAATCTTTTGGTAAATTCATCGTTCGACCCCTCCTATAACCATTTAACTACTTATATTCTACTATATTTATTGAATGGATGACACATTCTTGCTGTTTTATTTCCATTCCGATTCAAAAGTCTCTTCTTTGAATCCTACTGTTGATTTTTTGCCATCCGTCACCAATGGACGTTTCATTAACATTCCATCTGATGCAAGTAGCTTGATTTTCTCATCGTCAGCCATGTCATCCAGCTTGTCTTTCAACCCTAATTCACGGTATTTTTTTCCTGATGTATTGAAGAATTTCTTGATCGGCAGATCGCTTTGTTCGATAATCTTCTTCAATTCGGATTCACTTGGTGGGTTGTCGACAATATGTACTGATTCATAAGCTATATTGTTCTCATCCAACCATTTTAATGCTTTCCGACATGTGCCGCATTTTGGATATTGATAGATCGTTACTGTCATCTGAAAACACCTCCACCGTTAGTTTAGCATATTTCCGTTTGGATGAGGGAAGACACAACTTGTATAGTAAGCTTTGGTTACTTACGAAATGAAAAACGATATAAAACCTCAGCAGAAGTTACTCCACTGAGGTAATGGTCAATCTATTAACCTATCTTTAAACCGTATATTTTTCTTCTTCAATTAATGTCTTCGCAATCTCACGTTTCTTCTCAATTACGTTTGTTGGGTCGTGACGAGTTAGTTTACGAAGGGCACCAAGCATCATGCGTAGACTGTCCCCAGAGTCACTCGCAACTAATGTTTCTTTTGCATCCGCTTCGATGCTGTTAAATGCTTCTTGAACATAAACTTGTGTGTAAAGAACTTTCTGTTTATGCTTTTCTTCGCCGTCTTTATTGATTGCTTTTTCTGTACGAAGGATTGCGGCTTCCATATTGTAAATTTCACCAGCCATATCAGCAATGTTCGCTAATAACTCTTGTTCCTGTTCTAACTTATCTTGGAACTTCTGAGCAGCGATTCCTGCAGCCAATAAGCCGATCTTCTTCGCGTTTTTCAGTAGGTAACGCTCTTGTTCAAGTGTTTCGTCACCAACCGGTTCAGGCATCATTGTCATCAGCTCTTCTTGCAATGCTGTTGCTTTTTCAAGAAGTGGTAGCTGGCCTTTCATGGCTTTTTTCATGAATGTGCCTGGGACGAGCATACGGTTAATCTCGTTTGTTCCTTCAAAAATACGGTTGATTCTTGAATCACGGTACATACGCTCAACTTCATATTCTTGCATGAAGCCATAGCCACCGTGGATTTGAACAGCTTCATCAGCTGCATAATCAAGTAGTTCTGTTGCCATATATTTGTTCATGGAACATTCGATTGCGTATTCCGCGATACTTTTCGCAACTTCTGATCCGTCGTTCAACTCTTCTTGGGATAATCCACCCATACGCTGTTCAAAAAGACCAACTGTACGGTAAACGGAACTTTCGTTGGCATACGTACGAGCTGCCATATTTGCTAGTTTCTCTTGAATCATTCTGAAGCTTGAGATTGGTGTGTTGAACTGTTTACGTTCGTTTGCATATTTCGTAGCGACTTCAATGGCACGTTTCGCACCACCGACGCCACCGATTGCTAGTTTATAACGACCAACGTTCAAAATGTTGAACGCGATAATGTGACCGCGGCCGATTTCACCGAGTACGTTTTCAACTGGTACTTCTGCATCTTCCAACACTAATGTACGTGTAGAAGAAGATTTGATTCCCATTTTCTTCTCTTCAGGTCCAGTAGATACGCCAGGGAATTCACGTTCAACGATAAATGCTGTGAACTTATCGCCATCGACTTTCGCATAGACGACGAATACGTCTGCGAATGCTGAGTTAGTGATCCACTGTTTTTCACCGTTAAGTACGTAATGAGTTCCCGCTTCATTTAACTTAGCTGTTGTACTTGCACCTAATGCGTCAGATCCTGAACCTGGCTCAGTCAATGCGTAAGCCGCTAACTTCTCACCAGTTGCCAGGACAGGTAGATATTTTTCTTTTTGTTCTTTGTTACCGAAGAAAACGATTGGTAGCGAGCCGATACCAACGTGTGCACCGTGAGTGATGGAGAATCCACCAGCAAGGGACATTTTCTCAGTGATCAAGGAAGAACTGACTTTATCCAATCCGAGTCCGCCGTATTCTTCTGGTACGTCTGCACCTAGAAGACCAAGCTCTCCTGCTTTTTTAAGCAAGTCAACAGACTTATCGAACTCATGATTTTCCAAGTTATCAAGGACTGGCCAAACTTCACCTTTTACATACTCTTCCGTCGTTTTGGCAATCATTTTATGCTCACTTGTAAAATCCTCTGGTGTTAACATATCTTCAGCAGCAATGTCTTCTACTAAGAAGCCTCCGCCTTTAATTACTTTTTCTTGTGTTTCGCTCATACGTTTACCCTCCAATAATGAATGTTTTATAGTAATTCAAATACGCCAGCTGCACCCATACCGCCACCGATACACATTGTGACGACGCCATATTTCACGTTACGACGTTTCATCTCATTCATTAATGAAACAGTCAGCTTCGTACCTGTACAACCGAGTGGGTGACCTAATGCAATTGCTCCACCGTTTACGTTAACGATGTTTTCGTCTAATCCAAGTTCACGAATGACTTGTAATGATTGAGAAGCAAATGCTTCGTTGAGTTCAAACAATCCGATATCCGACAATTCAAGACCAGCCATTTCTACTGCTTTCGGAATTGCTTTAACTGGTCCGACCCCCATGATTTCAGGCTCGACACCTTGTACGGTGAATGAACGGAATTTCACAATTGGTGTCAGTCCTTCTTTCTCTGCTTTTTCACGGTCCATGACTAAAACAGATGCTGCACCATCACTCATTTGTGAAGCATTACCAGCTGTGACGGAACCACCCATCGTGAACGCTGGTCTCAATTTCGATAAAACTTCAGGTGTTGTACCCGGACGTACACCTTCATCTTTGGAAACTGTTACCGTCTTTTCATGAACTTTATTTTCTGGACCGACTTTGCGTTGTACAACATCAACCGGAACGATTTCATCATCAAATTTACCTTCTTTTAATGCTTTCTCGGCACGCTCGTGGCTTCGAGCAGCAAAAGCATCTTGGTCTTCACGGGAGATCCCGAATCGTTGTGCAACTTCCTCAGCTGTATGTCCCATTGACATGTAATAGCCTGGTGCATTTTCAACTAAGTCCAAGTTTGGTTTGATAACGTGTCCGCCCATCGGAATCAAACTCATGGATTCAGCTCCACCAGCGATAATCGTTTCCGCATTTCCAAGCATAATTCGCTCAGCTGCATAGGCAATACTTTGTAGTCCTGATGAACAATAACGATTGATTGTAATGCCAGGTACATCATGATCCAACCCAGCAAGACCTCCGATGTTTCTTGCCATATTCATTCCTTGCTCTGCTTCAGGCATCGCACAACCGATAATGATGTCATCGATTGGGCCGTCATAATTGTTCGCACGTTTCAATACTTCTTTTACGGTTACAGCGGAAAGATCATCTGGACGTGTATTTGCGAATGATCCTTTCATCGCTTTACCGACAGGTGTTCTTGCACCTGCGACAATGACTGCTTCTCTCACAATTTCTCCCCCTTTTTTCGAATTGGAGTTATTCCGTTTATTAGTTACGTAGTGGTTTACCTTTCATCAACATATGCTGCATACGTTGTTGTGTTTTCGCTTCACCAATTAAGCTGATGAATGCTTCTCGTTCTAAGTCAAGTAGATATTGTTCATCGACCAGTGTTCCGTATGCAAGTTTTCCACCTGCAAGAACATAAGCTAATTTCCCAGCAATCTTCAAGTCATGTTCAGAAGCATAGCCACCTTGTACAAGGCCTTTAGCTCCCAGTAACATCGCTGCATAGCCTGGTTCACCAACAACAGGTACTTTTTCACGTTTTGGCGCTTGGTACCCTGCTTTTGCTAAGCCAAGCACACTTTGTTTAGCGTCATAGATGAGGTGATCACCATTAACACTGATTTTGTCATGGTTATCCAAGAATCCGCTTTCACGTGCTTCAGCGGCTGAAGTGGACACTTGTGCCATTGCCACTTTCTCAAATACGTCATTCGCTACTTTCGTTAAATCGAAATCAGGTCCTTGTGGCAAGCCGCGTAGTGACTTCAAATAAAGCTCTTTCGTTCCGCCACCACCTGGAATTAAACCGACACCGAATTCAACTAAGCCCATATACGTCTCTTGAGAAGCTTGAATGCTCGCAGCTGGAAGGCTGACTTCAGCTCCACCACCTAGCGTCATACCAAACGGTGCGACGACAACCGGCTTTTCATTATATTTAATATTCATCATTGTGTCTTGGAATTGTTTAACGATCATTTCCAATTCAATGAAGTTAAAGTCTTGAGCTTCCATCAGCATCATGCCAAGGTTTGCACCGACACAGAAGTTCTTGCCTTGGTTCCCGATGACAAGCCCTTTATAATTTTTATTCACTTCTTCCAATGAATAATTGATCATTTGAAGAATGTCTGGTCCAATCGCGTTGCTTTGTGAATGGAATTCAAGGAGTGCAACGTCATCACCTAGGTCGATCAAGCTTGCACCTGAATTTTTCTTGATGACACCATGTGTTTCTTTGTGTAATTTCAAATTAATTTCTTTTGGATTGACGTCTTTTTCCACATATTCACCGTTGTGATAAAAATACTCTTTTCCGTTTTCGGATTTATAAAATGTTTCGAATCCGCTTTCAAGCATTTCGTCAATCCAAGCAGGTACTTGTGCGCCTTCTTCTTTCATTCGTTCAACAGAAGATTTCACTCCGATTGCGTCCCACATTTCGAATGGTCCGAGCTGCCAACCGAAGCCCCATTTCATCGCTTCATCAATCGCCTTCACATCATCGGCAATTTCACCGAGTAATTCAGCGGAATAAATGAGCGTTGGTTTTGTGATATTCCAAACAAGATCGCCACCACGGTCGCCTTTTGCATTCACCAGTGCTTTTACTTTTCGTTTGGCACCTTTTTGCTGCTTGGCTTGACCGGTTGCTTCAGTTTTCAATTTTTTCTGCTCATCTTCATACTCTAAGGTTTCAGGGTTCAATTCGTAGATGACGCTACCCTTCTCACCTTTTTTCTTCAGGTAAAAACCTTTACCAGCTTTGGCACCGATCATGCCTTTTTCATTCATCTTCTTCATGAATTCTGGCACTTCAAAAACTTGTTTTTCTTCACCTTCAACTTGGTCGTACACGTTTTTGGCTACGTGAATAAACGTGTCCAAACCGACGACATCAAGCGTACGGAAAGTCGCACTCTTCGGACGACCAATCATAGGACCAGTTACAGAGTCAACTTCACCAATGCTGTAACCACCTTTGAGCATCTCTTGAACGGACACTAATAAGCCGTACGTTCCGATGCGGTTCGCGATAAAGTTCGGTGTATCTTTTGCTTCAACGACACCTTTACCAAGTACATCTTCACCGAATGCCTTCACGAATGAAAGGACTTCCGGATCTGTTTTCTCAGTCGGAATCACTTCAAGAAGCTTCAGATAACGTGGCGGGTTGAAAAAGTGCGTTCCAAGAAAATGCTTTTGAAAATCTTCCGAACGGCCTTCCACCATTGCATTAATCGAAATCCCAGAAGTGTTTGATGTAACGATCGTACCTTCTGTTCTGTGCTCTTCCACTTGTTCGAAAACTTTTTTCTTAATATCCAAGTTTTCGACAACGACTTCAATAATCCAGTCAACTTCTTTTAATTGCTCCATATCATCGTCAAAATTCCCTGTCGTAATTAGATCAAGGCTTTTTTGACTCGTGATTGGAGAAGGTTTTTGTTTTTTCAATTTCGCTTTACTTTCATTCGCTATACGGTTTCGAACAGAAGCGTCTTGTAATGTGAGACCCTTCTTTTCTTCCTTTTCCGTTAGCTCACGAGGAACAATATCCAACATCAATGTAGGTATTCCTACGTTTGCCAAATGTGCTGCAATTCCAGCTCCCATAACACCAGAGCCTAAAACAGCTGCACGCTTGATTTGACGGTTCATGAAACTTCCCCCTATTCTTTGAATGAATACTCATTCATTTTACTCGAAAATTTTTTTGGACAGTCAATGACTATCCAAAGTGTTCTATCTTATACTATAAATTATTTTCCGATAATTCGCAAACCATTTTATAATGATTATTCAAAATTTCTAACTTTTTTTATCAAATCTAATTGCTTTTTTGTCTTGCATGAAGGGTAGAGCAATAGTTTCTACGCTACCCTTCGAGAAGTTTTTTATTTGGTGGCTTGGACCGTTTATCGAGCGGTCCGGCGCTTTTATCGAGCGGTTGGAACAGCTGATCGAGCGGCTCCGCGCGGTCGTCGAGCGGCTCAATGCGTTCGTCGAGCGGTTCAGCGCGTTTGTCGAGCGGTTTCACGCATTTATCGAGCGGTTCGGCGCGTTTGTCGAGCGGTTTCACGCATTTATCGAGCGGTTCGGCGCGTTTATCGAGCGGCTCAAAGCGTTTGTCGGGCGGTTCCAAGCGTTTGTCGAGCGGCTACACACGTTCGTCGAGCGGCTACACGCGTTCGTCGAGCGGCTACACGCGTTCGTCGAGCGGTTTCACGCGTTCGTCGAGCGGTTCCACGTGTTTATCGAGCGGCTCCACGCGTTTGTCGAGCGGTTCGGCCCCGCTTATCGGGCGGCTCAAAAATCGTTCTATTACTTAAATATCCCTTTCACCACAAATCCTACGTTGGCTGGTCGTTCAGCTAGACGTCTCATAAAATAGCCATACCAATCATTTCCGTATGGTACATAGACACGCATTTTATATCCTTCTTTTGATAATTCATCCTGTCGTTCGTTGCGTATCCCGTACAACATTTGGAACTCAAATTGATCGCGTGGAATATCGTGTTCTTCTGCAAATTTCTTCGTGAATTCAATAATCGCATCATCATGTGTTGCCGCTGCGGTGTAATTTCCATTTTGGAGATGTTGAGCAATGATTTTTTTGAAGTTTTCATCGGTATCTTTCTTTTCAGGAAAAGCAACCTCTGACGATTCTTTATAAGCACCTTTCACTAAGCGTAAATTCGGACTGTATTGATCCAGCTTTTCCACGTCATCTGATACGCGGTATAAATACGCTTGCATGACTGTGCCGATCCCGTCATAGTTTTGCTTTAACTTCTCAAATATATCTAATGTCTTTTGTAGTCGTGCGTAGTCTTCCATATCAATGGTGACAAACACATCGTGTTTCTTCCCTGCTTCTAAGATTTTTTCCATGTTCTCAAGGACAAGGTCTTCAGATATATCTAATCCTAATGAAGTCAATTTTAAAGAAAGCTGAGAGTCGAGCTGGTTTTCGCCGATCATTTGAATCGCATTTACACATTCATCAGCCCTGGATCTCGCTTCGTCTGACTCACTTACGAATTCACCTAGAAAATCAAGCGTAACCGACAATCCTTTTTCATTTAATCCCTGAATCGTCGTTTTCGCATCATTGATTTCTTCACCTGCCACAAAACGGCCTGCCCCAAATTTCAATCCATATTTTCTCGCCATTTTCGTAAAAAATTTGTTATCAGATAAAAACAGAAAAAACTTTCTCATGACTTTCTCCATCTGCCTCAACCTCTCTGTCTGAAACTATGTAACCGCTTTCCATTCTATCATGGATTTTGTGAATTTTGTACTTTCAGAATTTTGTTTTTTTAAAATGATTGCTCTTTTTTTAAAAGGGTTAGTTGCTAGTTGTATTTCTCCATATTGAAAGAATCAAAATGGGTTCTAGACCGTTTCCCTGTACGATAATGCCCTTGAATCCCGTAAGTTCTAATTTATTGTAACTGATTCAACTAGCGGAAATTTCCCCATAAAAAAAGGCCCCTAAATGGGACCTGTACACTTTATGTCTTAAGCGACGACATCATAACCTTGATCTTCTACGATTTCAATCAACTGTTCCTTTGAAACGAGGGAATCTTCGTACGCGACATCTACGTTCCCTGAGTCTAAATTAACTTCTACGGATTGAACGCCTTCTAGATTACTAAGTGCATCATTTACAGACTGCTTGCAGTGACCGCAAGTCATTCCGGATACTTTTAATGTGATTTGCATTTTGTTCCCACCTTTCATTTGTGTGATTTTATTGTTTCGTATGTATGGATAAAAATCAAGAAAAAGCGTTGTATATTTTTATAAATCGTAAGCATTCCTATTTACTAGTCGGATTGAATAAGTTATACTTTTTTTGTTCATTTTAAATCGTAACGATTACGATATCCGTCTATAAGGAGTAACGTTAAATGAAGAAAATATTTTTGACGACATTGCTTTTATTTATCGTACTAATGAGTGCATGCAATTCGAATAATGAATCACAGCAGACAAAAAGTCACTCCGTCGCTGTTTCAATGTATCCGCTTGAGTTTTTAATCTCTAAAATTGCGAACGAGCATGTAGATGTTGATACGGTCATTCCACCTGGTACAGATCCGCATGTTTACGAGCCTTCATCGAAAAAAATGATTGAATTATCTTCAAATGACGCTTTTTTTTATATCGGAGATCAATTGGAAGCCTTCGGTGAAACGCTTGCTAGTGCGGTTGCTGAACAAGGTTTATCTGTTTACCAGTTAGCCGATCATGAAGAACTATTTGAAACAAACAATGATAGCCATTCTGACAATACGCATGAGCACGAAGAGGAGTCACACGGGCATCAACATGATTATAATCCTCATTTTTGGTTGGACCCCGTCCGAATGAGCCATGCGGCAGAAATTATTGCTAGTGACTTGACTGAAATTTATCCAGAATTTGAAGAAAGTTTCCACCAAAATCTTTCCGCGCTACAAACTGAACTCGCACAGTTAGATCAGGAATATGCTACGTTAACAACTCACGATTACACATTGTTTGTCACGCATGAAGCATTTGACTATTGGACGGAGCGTTATGGAGTCGAACAACTATCGGTTCGCGGCGTTTCTTCTTCACAAGAACCTTCTCAGAAAGAGCTGAAACAAATTTTTGATGAAGTGAATCATCTAGACATTGATCACATCATATTAGAAACAATCAGCCAAGACCGTCTAGCTAAGACGATTGCGGAAGAAATGGATTTACGTATATTGAAGATTCACACACTCGAATCATTGACCGAAAGAGACATTCAGCAAAACAAAGATTATTTTGATTTAATGCGAGAAAATTTAAACGTCATTAAAGAAACGAAAAAATAAGGAGGTTGGCCTCATGAGCACACCGCTAGTATCCGTCAGTCATCTTTCGCATCGCTATAATCATCACTCAGTATTGGAAGATGTCAGTTTCGATATTGAAGAAGGTAGCTTTGTTGGTTTGGTTGGTCCAAATGGTTCAGGTAAAACAACGTTGATTAAATTGATTTTAGGAATTGAAAGGGTCCAAAAAGGATCCATCGAAATATTTGGCAAGCCTATTCAGCGATTTAAGAATAAGGGGCATATTAGCTTTGTTTCACAAAAAGCAAACAGCTTCAACCGTGGCTTTCCCGCAACCGTTAAAGAAGTTGTCGGCATGGGGCTGACCGCTGGCAGTTCACTTTTTCGCTCCCAGTCCAATGTGAACGAACAAATCAACCAGGCTTTGAAACAAGTCAACATGATCGACTTTGCCAATCAAAATATTGGTGAACTATCCGGTGGGCAACAACAACGAGTATTTATTGCACGAGCACTCGTCAATAAACCGAAGCTTCTCATTTTGGATGAGCCAACGGTCGGTGTCGATACAGATAACGTTGAGCAATTTTACCAATTACTATCCACTTTAAATCGGGAACTGGGTATTACCTTAATTCTTGTTTCCCATGATATCGGCACAATTACAACACAAGTGAATGACTTGCTATGTCTCAATAAAAACTTGCACTATCACGGAGACCCAAACGAATTTGAACAGTTAAGCAATGAAAAAAGATCAACATTTTATGGTCATGACTTCAATGTCATCCATCATGACCATTAGGTGAGGGGAGAAATTAGATGCTAGAAGCCCTAATAAATTACGAACTACTTCGAAACACATTTTTTACCGGATTGCTCGTCGGTTTGATCGCACCATTGCTCGGAACATTTATCGTTGTACAGCGACAAGCGATGATTGCGGACGGTCTTTCCCATGTCACATTAGCGGGAATTGCATTTGGCATGTTTATGCAAAAGCAACCGATGGCGACCATGATTACACCATTTCAATTCGGTATGATTTTTTCCATCGCTGGTGCCGTCATTATTGAAAAGTTGCGCTCAGTATATCGAGAATTCCAAGAAATTGCGATACCGATTATTCACTCACTCGGTGTTGGATTAGCCATTGTATTTATTGCTTTAGCGAACGGAATCAACACAGATATTTATTCCTATTTATTCGGTTCCGTCGCTGCCGTCAGTCGAAATGATTTGTTATTGATTTTAGGTACAGCTATATTCGTCGTCCTAATTGTCTCTGTTCTTTATAAAAAGTTATTTGCCCTTTCTTTTGACGAAGAATTTGCTGAAGTATCCGGCATTCGTGCTCGATTCATTCATTACCTATTCATGATTTTAACCGCTTTAGTGATTGCCGCTTCAATCCGAATTGTCGGTGTTTTGCTCGTATCTGCACTGATGACACTTCCTGTCGCAACGAGCATGCGCGTGGCAAAAAGCTTTAAACAAACGATTTGGTACAGTATTCTATATGGAGAAACAGCTGTCATTGTCGGACTGATTTCCGGCTATTATTTAGAGATCCCACCTGGTGGGACGATTGTTCTCACAGCTGTTTTGCTACTCGGCTTGACGTTATTGGCCAAAAAGATTAAATCACTCGGAAGAATTGAAGGTGAGCATTCATGAATTTGAATGAGGCGTTGAATCTATTAAAAAACGAGGGCTATAAGTTTACCGATAAACGGAAAGATATTTTAGAGTTTTTTGCGGAAGAAGATGGGTACCGGACCGCAAGTGATCTTTGGGAAAAGTTGAGCGTAAAATATCCTGGAATCAGCTACGACACAATCTACCGGAACTTGCATTTGTTTCATGATCTGCATATTTTGGAATCAACCGAATTGGATGGTGAAAAACATTTTCGTTTTTCTTGTGGGCATGAACATCACCATCACCACTTTATTTGTAACAATTGTGGTAAAACAAAATCCATCGAAACATGTCCGATGGATTTCATTCAACCGAAGTTTCAAGGGTATATGATTGAAAGCCATAAATTCGAAGTTTATGGGTTATGCCCGGTTTGTAAATAAAATTTTTTATGGCTCTCTGCCATATAGTTAGCGCGAGGGTTCATATATTTTGTATTTGGGTGCATATTCACATGTTTCGGGTGCATATATCCGTGGATTGGGCTCATATACGTTCGAATTGGGTTCATATACGCTCGAATTGGCTCATATATTTTTGGCTTGGGTTCATATATCTAGCAATTGGGCACATTTATTTAAGTTCGGACTAACCTACAATACCCCGTACGTTGATGCTAAAGAACGTTTAGATCATCGTACGGGTTTTTGCTTTGTTGTCTAGAGTGATTGTGCCTGATATGTTCGTTCAGATTCTTTCTTTTTTGGCTCCATTCCTCTTCTTCGGATGTTTCCTTTCACCGCAATATTCATCAATATCCCTAAAAGGAAAAAGGTAATCAACAAGGAAGAACCACCGTAACTGATGAGCGGCAATGTAATCCCTGTAATTGGCATTAACCCGGTAATCGCACCTAGATTAATGAATACTTGTGAGGTAATCTGAAAAGTAATTCCATATGCAAGTAACTGTCCAAATTGGTCGGTCGCTCGTTTGGCGATCATTAACCCTTTAAACATAAATGCAATGTATAAGCCGATGACAAACAATACGCCGAGTAAGCCTAGTTCCTCAGCAATGACCGACATGATGAAATCGGTATGCGCTTCCGGTAAAAATCCGGCTTTTTGAACGCTATTGCTTAACCCCACACCATTAACTTGCCCGCTCGCAATGGCAATCAATGAATGAACCAACTGATAATCCTCACCACTTGGATCTGAAAAAGGGTTCAGAAACCCGGTTAGTCGTTCCATTCGGTAACCTTCTGTCAAAATCAATAATATTACACCAGCTAATGCTGTTCCTCCTAGCAAGAATAGGTGACGGAATCGGATCCCGGCAAACATCAAAATAATTCCACAAGGGATAATGATTGAAACGGCCGTACCCAAATCGGGTTGAAATACGATTAATATAAAAACAAGTAACAACACAATCAATGGCGGCATAACGCCTTGTCCAAAATGATGCAACTTCTCTTGTTTGTTTGTGTAAGCTTTCGCAAAATATAAGATCAAAGCAACTTTAGCCACTTCAGACGGCTGGAGAAGAATGAATCCTAAATTCAACCAACGTGTCGCTTCGTTTCTCGTTACTCCGACACCTGGAATTAAAACCAACACCAATAAAAAGATTGTTCCTAATATAAATATGGGAATAAACGGACCTAGCTTACGGTAATTGAATAGGCTTGTGAGGCCAAAAACGAAAAATCCAAAAATCAAAAAACGTTTCTGACGGTCGAAGAAAAAATCAGGATTATTTAAATCAGGGTCTAATCCTGCGAACACAAAGCTCGCACTATAAACCATGACAATACCAACCGATGCTAACAATAATATAATAACGAAAAGTGGATAATCTATATTTTTTAAATGGTTTTTCACTGGTCAACACTCCCATAGTATAACTATACATGAATTATCCCGATTTTTAACAGTATCTTTTTACTCAAATTAATATTTTACCTAGAAAAACAGCAATTTGAATGCTATACACAGGGTGACTAGACGATGTAAAAAATTCGCTCGTTCGAATGATTTCTTTGAAATAAAAAACCACCTTCCGCACGAGACGAAAGATGGTTTCTTATATGACACCTATTACAAAACAGGTGTTGTAATTTTCTTTTCTGCTTCAATATAATCCTCATATGATTCGGATTTATCAACGACACCTTCATCGGTGATTTCAATTACGCGATTGGCAATCGTTTGGATAAATTGATGGTCGTGAGAAGTAAAGATCACAGAACCCTTAAATTGGATTAAGCTATCGTTCAACGATTGAATGGATTCGAGATCCAAGTGGTTCGTCGGATCATCCAAAACCAATACGTTCGAATGGCTCAACATCATGCGGGATAGCATACAACGTACTTTTTCTCCCCCAGAAAGGACACTTGCCTTTTTGAACACATCTTCTCCAGAGAAAAGCATACGGCCAAGAAATCCACGCAAGAATGTTTCACTTTCATCTTCCGGTGAATATTGACGTAACCAATCGATCAACGTTTTATCAACACCATCAAAGTAGTAGCTGTTGTCTTTCGGGAAGTAGGATTGAGAAGTTGTGATTCCCCATTTATAACTTCCTTCGTCCGGTTCCATTTCACCGACTAAAATTTTAAGCAAAGTCGTCTTCGCGATGTCATCACCAAGCAGAACGACTTTATCGTCTTTGTTCAAACGGAAAGTGACGTTGTTCAATACTTTTTTACCGTCGATTGTTTTAGAAAGTCCATTGACTTCCAATAGGTCATTGCCGATTTCACGTTCCGGTTGGAAGGCAATGTACGGATATTTCCGTGAGGATGGCTTGATATCATCCAACGTAATTTTATCCAATAGCTTTTTACGGGACGTAGCCTGCCGTGATTTTGACGCGTTGGCACTGAACCGCGCGATAAACTCTTTTAAATCCTTAATCTTTTCTTCTTTTTTCTTGTTTTGGTCCTGCGCCATTTTTAATGCTAACTGGCTGGACTCATACCAAAAGTCATAGTTACCGACATATAGCGTGATTTTTTCAAAGTCCAAATCAGCAATATGTGTACAGACATTATTCAAGAAGTTTCTGTCGTGTGAAACGACGATCACGGTATTTTCAAATTGGATCAAGAATTCTTCTAACCAACGGATTGCTTGCAAATCGAGTCCGTTTGTCGGCTCATCCAATAGTAAAATATCCGGGTTACCGAATAATGCTTGTGCAAGAAGTACTTTTACTTTCTCCGTTTCAGGAAGGTCCGCCATTTTTTTGTCGTGGAATTCGTCTTTCACGCCAAGACCTTGTAGTAAAGTCGCAGCATCACCTTCAGCTTCCCAACCATTCATTTCAGCAAATTCGCCTTCTAACTCTGCCGCACGCATGCCATCTTCTTCCGTAAAGTCGCCTTTGGAATAGATTGCATCCTTTTCTTGCATTACTTCATATAATCGCTCATGCCCCATCATAACGACATTGAGGGCATTCTCGTCTTCGTAAGCAAAGTGATCCTGTTTCAAAACAGCGATCCGCTCATCTTTCCCTACAGAAACATGACCTTCTTGGGGTTCAATTTCACCCGAAAGAATTTTTAGAAATGTTGATTTCCCGGCACCATTCGCGCCGATTAAACCGTAACAATTCCCATTGGTAAATTTTATTGAAACATCTTCAAAGAGCTTGCGATCTGAAAACCGAAGCCCGACATTAGTTGCTTGTAACATGAAACAGCCTCCATCATTAAACTTAACGAATATCATTATAGCACCTTTTTAAAGATTTTCCGATAGATAACAACGAACAGTTTGAAATTTATTTCCAATCATCTACCTTCATAGAAACATTCATCACGGACACATTAACTATAGTATGAAAAAATTCCGAGGTGCTAATCAATGAATTCAAAAGACCCACTAGGTGTTTGGGGGCTAATCACGTTAGCTTCCATTCCGCTCGTCATGACACTAGGCAATTCTATGCTCATTCCTGTATTGCCGGTTTTTGAGGAAAAAATCGGTATCTCTTCATTGCAATCAAGCTTAATCATCACCAGTTATTCCGTTTCAGCCATTTTTTTAATACCTATTGCTGGTTATTTATCGGATCGGTACGGCAGAAAGATTGTCATTTTGCCGAGTTTACTTTTGACCTTGATTGGCGGTGTGATTGCCGCATACGCTTCTTGGAAAATAGAAAATCCTTTTGCTTGGATTGTTGTCGGCCGAATTTTACAAGGTGTCGGTGCATCGGGTGCTACTCCCATTATCCTTCCTCTCGTCGGTGATTTGTATAAAGACGATGATGAAAAAGCCAGTGAGAACTTAGGTGTCGTTGAGACGTCCAACACATTCGGTAAAGTGTTAAGCCCGATTGTCGGTGCTTTTTTCGCAACAATTCTTTGGTATTTACCGTTTATCTCGATTGCTGTCTTTAGCTTAATTTCCTTTATATTGGTCGTCTTCTTTATCAAAGTGCCGAGAGACATTGCCAAACCACCCGCCTTTCGAACATTTTTGGCGAAAACGAAAAAGATATTCAGTATTGAAGGTCCGTGGTTATATACGATTTTCGGCATAGGAGCATATGTAATGCTCGTCTTATTCGGTGTGTTATTCTTTCTATCCGATATTTTTGAAAAAGAATACGGTATCGAAGGCGTGCGAAAAGGGGTTCTGCTCGCCGTTCCGCTAATTGTTTTATGTATCACGGCTTTCACCATCGGTAAGTGGATCAAGGGCAGTTTGACAGTCATGAAAACGGTCATGATCTTATCAATGATTATTCTTTCCGTCAGTGTCAGCTTTGTTGGCTCATCCGATTCAGCTGAAATCCTTCTGCTCGTCATTAGCATCACTGGTCTCGCTATCGGCGCATTACTGCCAACATTGGACGCCATGATTACCGAAAATATTCAAAAAGATGCGCGCGGAACGATTACTTCGATTTATAGTGCTGCAAGGTTTATCGGGGTTGCGGCTGGACCTCCGTTGATGTCTTTGTTAATGAAAAATTTCCTGGCAGTAAGCTATATTGTTGCTGGTGGGATCGGCATTCTCCTTCTCGGCTCCATTGTTTTATTCATTCGACCTGAACGTACCTAACTGAATAAATGGACTAGTTCTCCTCCTTGTCGCATATCTTGTAAAAAGTCGTGTGTTCAAGGAGGATATTATGCAGGTCATGGAACGAACATTATTATCCATCATCTTTTTACGAATCATCTCAGGTGGAATTGAAATCACCGCTGCATTCATGATGTTTAAATTCAATGATTTGTCCAAAGCGTTAGTGATCAATTCTTTATTAGCATTGGTCGGTCCAACGATGTTACTTTCAACCACACTCATTGGACTGTATGGACTTGCAGGGAAAATTTCATTATTAAAAGCTGTTTGCCTAATTGGAGGCATCTTATTAATTATCACGAGCCTCAAAATAAAATAACGGTTAACGACTGAAACATCGTTAACCGTTTTTTTATTTTTTATCTTCATTTTCATTTTGATCAAGACTAATGTCTGTCCATGTCTGTTGATCATCTGACTCGATGATCCCGAGAAAAACATCGTCAATATATGATTGTTCAAGAATTTGATCGGCTACACGGAATTTAACATCATCCGCGTCCGCAAGAGTCATACCTTTTTCCAATTCAAGATAAGCTTCCACATGATAGTCTCCGCCCTCTTGAAGAATGCGCATCTTTTGGATATCGACGTCTTTTGGATCATTTAAGATAATCTGCGCTACACCTGTCTCAATCTTCTTCGGCGCAGCAACACCGATTAGCCCAATCGTATTGTCGTAACCGATTTTAATGGCAATCCCGATCAATAAAATACCAATGATCATTGTTCCGATTCCATCATACACATAATTGCCGGTTATATGTGAAATGATGATCGCAATCAAAGCCACCGTACCACCAACTGTAGCTACATTATCTTCGTAAAACACCAACCGTGTCGGTGGTTGGGCATACTTAATATTTTTAAACGATTCGACAATAAAGTTCCCGTCTTTTTCGGCACGCGCTTCATGCACGACTTCTTTCATGACTTTCAATAATACACCACCATCAATCGCAATTGAAATGACCATGACAATAACCATTAACCACAAATTGGATGAAGGTTCAGGATCTTGAATAATATGCCATCCATTTAAAATTGTTTCGTAAGCCATAATCGATACGACGATAACCGCTAATAAGACGAATAAATTCACGACTCTTCCATAACCAGTCGGGAAACGTTTCGTTGGCTTCTTTTCAGCTAAAGCACTTCCGAAGAAAACCATTCCCTGGTTGAGCGAATCTGCGATGGAGTGGATCATCGTCGCAAACATCGCGCCACTACCACTGATCAATGCTGCAATTCCTTTAATAATGGCAATTGCAACATTACCTAAAGCAGACAAACCAGAAGAACGGTTTCCTCGTTTCAATAATTTAATCATCCGCATCTTCTCCTTCCCTTCCTACTACTTTAGAAATTACCCGATTTCGTGTGTTTTTATCCATGTATGGAAAATTAGGAAGCGGAAAATTCATGGATGAGTGTGTGATTAAGCGGTTGGTATGCTTTATTAAGTGGTTTAAGTGATTTTTTTTGCGGCTGTTGGGATTTTTTGAACGGTTAGCGCGATTTTTTGAACGGTCGGCACGACGTTTTGAACGGTTAGTACGAGCTTTTAAACGGTAACAGCCTCTTTTTGAACAGTTAGCTCAGTTGTTTGAACGGTGACAATGACCTTTTGAACGGTTAGCACGCTTTTTTGAATGTTTAGCTTAAAATACAAAAAACGCAATTGCTTCCGTAGCAATTGCGTCCCCAGTTAATGGGTTATACTTTTTTATAGCGAATTTTCTTAAAGAGTAATTCAGTAAGCACAAAATAAATCATTGCACCAATCACAAATACAAATGGACCATACAACAATTGCGTTAGATTTCCAACAGGCGCATTAAAGGACCAACTTAAAATGTAATTAATAACAAATAAGGATATTAGTAATGATGCATGAATACCAGCGTGTTGTATGAAATGAGTCCGGTTTCTTTTGATGAACATTAATAAAATCCATGTAAGTGAAACAAGGATAAAAGCAACTTCGAACAGATAGGCAAAATCGGATAATGTACTTATTCTGGAAAACTCTGATTGAGTGATGGTCGGTCCTAAAGGTTTGCTTAGAATTGATTTGTAAATCTCTATTGAGATATATCCTAAATTAAGGATCAATAAGATTGTTATAAAAATGAACTTACTTGATTTTAATTTCATTTTGCTCTCCCCTATAACGGTTCGTTTGTTGGCTAATATACAATTATAACATAAATATATCAATTATTCAGAACATTTACGCACACTTACTGATACTTACTTCAAAAAATCTGTAGCAAAATAAAAAACGCCACAACTCTTGATGTACAAGAAATGTGACGTTTATTATTCGTCGTATTGATGTATGGAGACGGCGGGACTCGAACCCGCGTCCAGAGATATCGGCACTCAAGCTTCTACAAGCTTAGTTAGCGTATTCGTCATTCGCCAGCTCTTCGGCCCACTAACAGGCTTCCGAGTGGCTAGTCTGATTAGTCTCTTCTGAAATCCTCAGACGGTGGATTTCAGCGTAGCCCGCTTCATTTGAGACCCTTCTATCTGCTACACGGGCGATAGCAGGAAGGATCCTGTAGAACTGCTTACGCAGCTACAGCGAAATCGTTTTGTTTGCCAGTTATTATTAACTGAGTGACGTTTTACGAGCCGTCGCCTCGGCTTGCAACTCAAGCTCGACCTATCCCTGTCGAATCCAAAACGTCCCCGTAAAAAGGGAAACATTTTGTGATGAATGTTTTGTCTTACAATTAATATTATAGCATATTTCCACGGAAATGAAAAGATGTTGCTTACATAGGGAAGCTTACTGGAAGCGTTCCTTCATCGCACGCTCGACATCGCGTTTTGCCGCTTTTTGTTTCAGGTCCTCACGTTTATCGTACTTCTTCTTACCTTTACCGAGACCAATCAGTAATTTAGCAACTCCGTTCTTGATGTATATCTTTAGTGGCACAAGTGAGTACCCTTTCATTTGTGTCTGTCCGATCAGCTTGTTGATTTCGCTTCTATGAAGTAACAGCTTTCTAGAACGGGTTGGTTCATGGTTATATCGATTGCCTTGTTCGTAAGTTGAAATATGCATGTTATGAACATACACTTCACCATTAGATACCCTTGCGAAGGCATCTTTCAAGTTGACCCGACCAGCTCGAATGGACTTGATTTCGGTTCCTTGCAAAACTAATCCAGCTTCGTATGTTTCTTCTATAAAGAAATCATGACGGGCTTTCCGATTGGTTGCAATGGCATTTGAATCTTTTTTAGCCATTTTCCTTCCTCCTCTACTGCATAACGTTATTTTACCAAATGAAGTGTATCTTTTAAACTGTAACTATTTCTTCATTGTATACAAAGGCAATAAGGTGTGAGAACGAAGTGGGCTGACTGTTCAAACATATGGCTGTGACTTGCTCGTTTGAGTATAGCGCCTAGACGCCCGATATATGTGCAAGCCACCCATAAATTCGATCGAGCCGCTCGACCAGCGCGTCTAGCCGCTCGATAAAACGCTCCAACCACTCGACGAAGCGCTCTAACCGCTCGACGAAGCGCTTCAACCGCTCGACAAAGCGTGCCAACCGCTCAACGAACAGTTCCAACCGCTCGACGAAGCGCTTCAACCGCTCGACGAAACGCTCCAACCGCTCGACAAAGCGTGCCAACCGCTCGACAAAGCGTGCCAACCGCTCGACAAAGCGTGCCAACCGCTCGACGAAACGCTCCAACCGCCTGACAAACAGTTCCAGCCGCTCGACAAACAGCTCCAACCACTCGACGAAGCACTACAACCGCTCGACAAGATGGGTGGAGCCGCCCAATCAATCTCTCTAGTCGCCAAAACAAACTCAACGACAACCACAAATTATTTAATAGACAATCAAAGGAAGTTTGTGTCAAGATATGGGTGGAAATAACTGTGATGTTCGCCGAAATAGGAGGTTGCAGCAAGTGATTGATACCATACATTTTAGACAACTTAGTTTAGTTGATCGGGAAAAGCTTGAGCAAATGGAAACGGGAATTGAAGACGATTATGTCGTTCGTATTTTTGATCGCTTAATTGAACATAAAGAACATATGGTTTATGGGCTGTTTGTGGGTGATCAACTTGCATCGGTTGGTGGCTTTACCATTTTTGCCGATCAATACTCGATGCTCGGGAGGTTGCGGACGGATGTCCGATATCGTGGCGAAGGTTTGGCAACAAAATTGTTGGAACGCGTCATTCAAGAAATCGAAAAGTTAGATGGAGTCAATTGGGTTGGCGGTAATACCCAACGTCATAATTATTCAGGAATGAAGGTGTTGAATAAATTAGGGTTACCTCAATTGATTGACCTGCACGCTTCGACCGTCGTTGATGATAAAAAACTGGATACTGAAACGGGTCCTTTGTGGAAAGAAATATCTGAACTCGATGAGAAAAAACGTTGGTTGAATCCACTATCCAAAGATCCAAAAACAATATTTCCTTATGAAAGCTATTATCCTTTTCCAGCAAGTCCGACGTTATTTAAAGATGAAATCATCAAGGATTGGATGATGTTTAAAAATGAAGCGGAAGATAGTTTCGTTATCGTAAAAGATGACCAAAAAAAATATAAATATGCACAGACCATTTATTTATGGGAAGATTTGTGGGAGCAGCCGGGATTATTGAAAACCATTTCCCATGCGAAACATCGACTTGCTCAACAAAGTGAAGAAGACATCTACATCCGCTTCGATTTAACAGACAATCAGCGAGCAGAAGTGCCAGATGAGGACGCTTTTACTTTTCAAGATCCGTGGGTACTGCACGGGAAATGGTTCGATCGATAACCGAAAAACTATCCTAACGTCAGAAGACGAAAGGATAGTTTTTTTAGTTTATTTGACTTTCCGTGCGCTTCTTTTTCCCTTTGGCTTTGGTTTGTCCATACCAACGATTTCAAAGTCAACAGCACGTTCATCGATGTTGGTGCCAATCACACGTACGCGAACTTCGTCTCCGATCCGGAAGATTTTACCCGTTCGCTCACCGATCATTGCTTGATGACGGTCGTCATAGTGATAGTAATCATCTGTTAGATAACTAATATGCACAAGACCTTCAACTGTATTTGGCAATTCCACGAACAATCCAAAGTTCGTCAAGGAGCTCACAAGACCGTCAAATTCTTCACCGATTTTATCGGTCATATATTCTGCTTTCTTCAGGTCATTCGTTTCGCGTTCCGCATCGACAGCTCTTCTTTCCGCTGCAGATGTATGTCGTGCGATATCAGGAAGTTTTTCTTTCCATTCGTCAATCGTTTGATCGCTTAAATCACCATGAATCAAATACGTTCGAATCAAACGGTGGACAATCAAATCTGGATACCGTCGGATTGGCGAAGTAAAATGCGTATAAAACTCTGTTGCCAGTCCGAAGTGACCGACCGACTCTGGTGAATATTTCGCTTGTTGCATTGAACGCAACATGAGTTTATTGACGACCATATCCTCTTTGCTTCCTTCAATCTCTTCTAACACTTGCTGAAGAGCTTTCGGATGGACATCATCACTCGTTCCTTTAACGACGTAACCTAAGTTTCCGATGAAGTCGAAAAATCGCTGCAATTTCGATGCTTCAGGATCTTCGTGAATTCGGTGGATAAACGGTACGTCCATCCAATGAAAATGCTCGGCAATTGTTTCATTCGCAGCCAACATAAACTCTTCGATTAATCGCTCCGCTTCACCGCGTTCCAATATTTTAATATCCAATGGATGACCTTCATCATCAACGACAATTCCAGCTTCCTTGAAATCAAAGTCAATTGCTCCACGGTTCATCCGCTTCTTGCGTAAAATTTGAGCAAGCTCTTCCATCGCTTCAAACATCGGAACTAGACTTTCATATTTTTCACGCATCGTTGGCTCTTCACGATCTAGAATCGAATTCACAGCTGAATACGTCATTCGTTCCGTCGTTTTGATGACCGCTTCAAAAATTTCGTGCTTCACGACTTGGCCTTTTTGATCGATTTCCATTTCACAACCTAAAGTCAACCGGTCGACCTGCGGATTTAAGGAACAGATTCCGTTGGACAGGCGGTGGGGAATCATCGGAATGACACGGTCCGTCAAGTAAGAGCTTGTCCCGCGCTCAAAAGCTTCCCGGTCGATTGGAGAGCCTTCTGTCACATAATAAGAGACGTCGGCGATATAGACGCCTAACAGGAAATTCCCGTTGTCCAGCTTTTCAACCCGGATCGCATCATCCAAGTCTTTCGCGTTTGCGCCATCAATGGTGACAATCTGCTCATTGCGCAAATCTCGGCGTCCTTCGATATCGGATTCATCAATTGTTTCCGGAACTTCATTGGCATGCTCTAACGTTTCAGCATCGAATTCAGCCTTGATGCCATGCTTATAAATGATGGATAGGATGTCGATTCCTGGGTCGTTCACATGACCGAGAATCTCAACAACTTCTCCTTCTGCACTCTTTTTATCTTTTGGAAACTCCGTTATTTTGACGATGACTTTATGTCCATCGGCAGCTCCGTTGTTGTTTCCTTCTTGGATAAAAATATCATTCGGAATACGTTTATCATCGGCAATCACAAAACCAAATCGCCCATTATCTTGATACGTACCGATCACCTTATCATTGTTTCGCTCTAAAATTCGTAGAACGACACCTTCTGGACGATTTCCTTCGATTGAATCGACATTTACCCGAACGAGTACAAGATCACCGTTCATTGCCGACATCAAATCGTGGCTATTGATGTAAACATCGTCTTTGTCCTCATCGTCTGGAATCAGAAAAGCAAATCCCTTCGCATGCATTTGAATCGTTCCGCGGACAAGATTCATTCTTTCCGCTAATCCATACCGGTTTTTCCGCGTACGGACAAGTTCGCCTTCTTCTTCCAACTCATTTAAGCGCTTCATTAACTCCATCAACTCTTCGCTCGATTCAGCCGAAAAAATCTCTTGAACTTCTTCGATAGACAGCGGGTGTGTGGCTTCCTCTTGAAAGTAATTCAGAAGGTCTTTTTTTAACTCACTCATCTACATTCACCTCTTTACCTTATGATTTCCAATCTAACTTCTCTAAAAACGCATAAACATCCTCATGTACCTGGTCTTTATAGTCACTTAACGTGATCACATGGGGGGCTCCCTCATACCACTTGATGTCTTTTTCATCCGCTTGTACATGTTCATATATATAATTTGCGCTGTCCGTGTTGATTAATTCATCATCTTCAGCTTGCAGCACAAGTGTTGGCGCATAAATTTCATCGATATGGTCGTGAACCTCTTCAATTAACTTACTCAACGAGTCAAATGTTTCATCGGATTGTTCGAATAACCGATCAATTTCTTCGTCGATCTGTTCTTCATTTTTTTGTTGTAGTTGCTTGTATTGTTTTGCAAATTGCTTAAATCCACCGGAAAGTTCTTTAATATTGTCGAAGAATACCGGTGTACAAATAGGTATTGCTGCTTTTAACGGCTTCTGATACGCAAGCTTCAAGGATAATACACCGCCAAGTGACAAGCCCGCTACAGCGATTTCGTCGTAACCTAATTCCTTTAGATGATTGTATCCATCAAGGGCATCCTGCCACCATTGATCGGCTGTCGTACCAACTAACTCCTCTGGCTCAACACCATGTCCTTCATAAATTGGTGCATGTGTTGTATAACCTTTTTTCTCTAAAAAACGTCCCAGCATCCGCACATCTGCTGAATGTCCCGTAAATCCATGTAATAGTAAAACTGCTCGATCTCCTGCTTCGAATGTAAATGGTTCTGGTTTCTTGATCTGCATCGTTTATTTCCTCCTTATTCAGGACATACCTAATCTTAAGATTCCCGAGTTGTCATTGAATTAATCATGGGTGAGTATTTTGAATGGTGAGTGATTCTTTCAGTGAGGTTAATTCGTGGTGAATGTTTTTAGTTCATAAAAAAACAGCAAGCTTCTCACTCACTGTTTTGCCGTCATTTATTAAGATACAATATAGCCTAACAAGAACGTGATGATCATGAAAGTAATCCCTAACACAACTGTCACACGGTGTAGAACGCCTTCTAAACCACGTGCTTTTTGCTTCCCGAATAACTGTTCAGCACCGCCAGTGATTACTCCAGATAATCCAGCGCTTTTTCCTGACTGAAGTAGAATGGTGATGATCAAACCGAGTGTATTAATGAAAAGCAATGTCACTAAGAAACCGTACATGTCTTTGACCTCCTATGCTTGCACACAAATCCATATAAATAATTTTACATAAACAAGCTGAATTTTGCAATACCCTTTATTGGCTTATGACTAAAGAAAAAGCCTGAACGCTCATATGAAGCGCTCAGGCTATAAGCAAGGCTTATTAAGTTGTGGCAGGTGACTCTTCTTGTTCGTGGGTTTCTTCTTCGATATCGGGTTCCGTTTCCGAAATGTATAATGCGCAGGCTGCATCACCCGTGATATTGACAGCTGTTCGCGCCATATCAAGCAAACGGTCGACCCCGAGAATCAACCCAATTGCTTCGACCGGAAGACCAACTTGTTGGAGAACCATCGCTAGCATGATCAATCCTACGCCAGGAACAGCAGCAGTACCAATGGACGCGAGAACGGCAATTAATAGCACGGTCAGTAGCTGTGTAAGCGTTAAGCTCTCTGCATATACTTGTGCGATAAAGACGGTCGCGACCCCTTGCATGATTGCAGTACCATCCATATTAATCGTCGCTCCAAGTGGTTGAACGAAACTACTGACAGGCTCTTTTACCCCAAGTCGCTTCTGAGCTGTCGTCATCGATACCGGTAGTGTCGCTCCACTACTCGCAGTACCAAATGCCACACTCATGGCAGGTGCGAAGTTTTTAATGAACCAAATCGGGCTTTTCTTCGCCATAAACTTCACGACGGAACCGTAAGTTACGACAAGATGAATCAAGAGAGAAGCAAGGACGACGAGGAAGTATGCAGCTAATGATTTAATAGCATCCCATCCTGCACCTCCGACGGCTGAAGCGATCAGACCAAAGGCACCGAATGGAGCTGTGTACATGACAATATTGACAACGTACATCACTAAATCGAATGCTTGATCTAAAAACTTTTTAATAAGGTCGGTTTTCTTATTCAACGTTGCTAACCCAACGCCTAACAGAACCGCAAAGAAGATAATTTGAAGCATTTCCCCATTTACCATAGCTGCGATTGGGTTTGTTGGGATAATATTCAGCAACGTATCGACGACGGATGGTGCTTCGCTCGGCTCATACTCAACCCCCGTTGTATCGATTAATCCTTTCTCACCAGGCTTGATGAGCAATGCTAACGACATAGCAATGGTAATCGCAATTGCGGTTGATGTCAGGAAGAAAAGTATTGTTTTCCCGCCAATTCTACCGAGTTTTTTTGGATCACCCAGTGAAGCTGTCCCGATGACGAGTGATACGAAAACAATTGGTACAACTAACATTTGAATCAACCGTAGAAAGATTTCTCCTAGTGGAGTAAAGAAATACGTATCAATCGGTCCAAACGCACTAGGAGCAAACATATTTAAGCCTAAACCGATGGCAATACCTAAAAATAATGCAATAACAATCTTTTTCGTTAGATTTTTCACCTTTTATTTCCCTCCTTAACAATAGGTTATTAATAATTATGTGAAAATTTAGTTAATTATTATTTTTTGTGAAAGCGATTTCTTATTCGAGTGAAAAATACAGTTTTTTCAATAAAACAAACTCGCTAACTAAACACCGTTACGTCGCTGATATATATGTTTCCGAATCACCATTTGACTGTTTATTTGTAACGTTAAAACGAACAGCTTTTTGCACCGCTTATTGTACTCTCTCGCAGATCGATTAACCGGCTTAAAACAATAGATCGCACGTATCAACATAGACGAACCCAGTAGATTTTCAGCCTGCCACTGCTTCCTTTCCTACCGAGACTCTATTGATAAAAAAGAGTCGAACCCTGCTGAACGTATAGGTTATCCGTGATGGTCCTCCGATAACACCTGTTATATTTTACAGTGTCTTCTCCTATAATGAAAGAGAAATTTTTCCCAGCAATAAAAAAGTGACTGTGAAAAATTCATTCAAGTTGAGGCAGGTACTAACATTCTAATTTAGTGTAGTGGAAAAACCGACTCGGAAATATATTCCGCTAAGGTGCGGATAATCATGACGATGGGCGTATACTGAAGGTTTGCGGATATACATTGTAGGATCGCGGTTTAACCCTGAAGATCCATAAATTAACACTGAAGCTTCGAAGATTAACACTGAAGATCTTCAAATTAACCCTGAAGATTCACAAATTAACACTGAAGAACCGCAAATTAACACTGAAGTCTCGTGATTAAACACTGAAGACAGCATATTTAACACTGAAGCTCTAAGAACTCACATTAAAAAACGATCCAGACACAAAAAAACCTTGATTAATGAGTATCTTTACTCACCAATCAAGGTTTCATCTTGTTCATCTTTTGCTTGGACAAATTTGTCCAGCCACAGATCGTTTGCTCAGACGCACTTTATTTTAAATTATAAAAAGCTGAGTCACCAGCATAATATGCCGTTGCGCCGAGATAGTCCTCAATACGTAGTAATTGATTGTATTTCGCAACACGGTCTGTACGGGAAGGAGCACCCGTTTTGATTTGACCGGCGTTTGTCGCAACAGAAATGTCCGCGATCGTCGCATCCTCTGTTTCACCTGAACGGTGTGAGATGACAGCTGTATAGCCTGCTTTTTTCGCCATTTCGATTGCTTCGAATGTTTCGGTCAATGTACCGATTTGGTTTACTTTGATCAAAATAGAGTTGGCGATTCCTTTTTCAATACCTTCTGCAAGCTTCCTCGTATTGGTGACGAAAAGGTCATCTCCGACAAGCTGTACACGGTCTCCAATTTTTTCAGTTAGTAATTTGAAGCCGTCCCAGTCGTTTTCATCCAAGCCGTCCTCGATCGAAACGATTGGGTATTTATTGACTAACTCTTCATACCAATCAACCATTTCCTCAGCTGTTTTTGTGACGCCTTCACCTTTTAATTCATACTTGCCGTCATTGTAAATTTCAGAAGCGGCAACGTCCATCGCAAGTTTAATATCTGTACCGATTTCATAACCCGCTTCTTTGACCGCTTCAACGATTGTTTCCAACGCTTCTTCGTTAGATTTTAAGTTTGGTGCGAATCCACCTTCATCACCAACGGCTGTATTATAGCCTTTATTTTTCAAGACTTTCTTCAGTGCATGAAAGACTTCTGTGCCTGTACGCAATGCTTCTTTAAAGGTAGGAGCACTGACAGGCATGATCATAAACTCTTGGATATCGACGTTATTGTCCGCATGCTCACCGCCATTTAAAATATTCATCATCGGTGTCGGTAAGGTTGTCGCTTGGAAACCGCCGAGATATTTGTATAACGGCTGGCCGAGGTAGTCTGCTGCTGCATGAGCTACGGCCATTGAAACACCTAAAATTGCGTTTGCGCCAAGTTTTCCTTTGTTTTCGCTTCCGTCAAGCTCAATCATGACTTGGTCAATATCGACTTGTTCGGTTACATCGAATCCGACGATTTCTGGTGCGATGACTTCATTGACGTTTTGAACAGCTTGCTCAACGCCTTTACCAAGGTAGCGGTCTTTGTCACCGTCTCGTAATTCTACTGCTTCATGCTCACCGGTTGACGCACCACTTGGAACTAGTGCACGGCCGTAACCACCGGACTCAGTCAATACTTCTACTTCTATTGTTGGATTACCACGTGAATCCAATACTTCTCTACCATAAACATCGATAATGTAAGGCATGAAAACTCGCTCCTTCATGTTCTATTTATTTGTTAATTAGTGTAGGTCGCTTTCGGTGGACGCTTTTACCCAAAGGGCATAAGGGCGACATCTGCGATAAATCGCAGTGTCTTCTATACCGCGGGCACAATCTGTGCTATTCCGAAGCCCTGGATGGGCTAGTGTCAGCGTTGGCCACAGGACGTGGCCGTTCTTAGCTGACCCGCTGGAGTCGCCACCTTCGCATCTAAAATACAACTTACTGCTTCATTCATGCTCCAAAAAAGTCATTTAATTAAACTGGTTCCTGTCATTTCACCTGGTTGCTTGATTCCTAACAACTCCAGTAGTGTTGGTGAAAGATCTCCTAAAATACCGCCATCGTGTAAAGATAGTTCTTCATCGGTCACAATGACTGGTACTGGGAATGTCGTATGGGCTGTCATTGGACTACCGTCTTCGTTCATTACTTGATCAGCATTCCCATGGTCTGCTGTAATAACAGCACGCCCACCGAGCTCAATAATGCGGTCGACAATCCGACCTAGACACTCATCGACGACCTCGACTGCCTTAATCGTCGGTTCAAGTTTTCCAGAATGTCCGACCATGTCTGGGTTGGCAAAGTTCAAAATGATTAAATTCGGCGGTTCTTCCGCCAAGACCTCCATGAGCGCATCAGTGACGCCATACGCACTCATTTCAGGCTTCAAATCATAGGTTGCAACTTTCGGAGAATCGATTAATATCCGGTTTTCTCCTTCGAATTCCTGCTGCCTACCCCCATTCATAAAATAGGTGACATGGGGGAATTTTTCCGTCTCAGCAATTCGTAACTGGGTCATTCCGTTACGTGCAACAACTTCACCGATCGTATCCTTTGGTTGGTTCGGAGGAAATGCGACACCGACATGAAAGTCTTTGTCATAGCGCGTCATTGTGACCATATGCAAGTCATCCAGCAATTCATAGTCATTGACGAACACTTCGAATCGATTGTGGATGAATACATCGGTCAGCTGGTTTGCACGATCTGGACGGAAATTCGCAAAAATGATCGCGTCTCCATTATCTACGCGTGAATAAGGCACACCGTTATCATCTAACATGACAATCGGTTTGACGAATTCATCATAGACGCCTTCTTCATACGAGGCCTTGACCGCTTCAATCGCATCCTCACTTGCGTTCCCTTCACCAAAGCGGATGGCTCGATACGCTTTTTCCACGCGGTCATATCGATGATCTCGGTCCATCGCATAATAACGCCCGGTAACCGTTGCGAGTCTCGCATTCGGTACGTCTTTCAATTTTTCATTCAGCTGCGCTAAATAATCAACCGCTGTTTTTGGACCGACGTCCCGACCATCTAAAAAGGCATGTACATAAACGTTTTGGACCTCTTGCTGTTTTGCTACATCCAATAACGCAAAAATATGATCGATATGACTATGAACACCACCATCAGAAAGCAATCCAAAAATATGCAGGGAGCTTTGATGTTTCTTAACGTGTTCGATCGCATTTGAAAATGCTTCATTTCTGAAAAATCGACCGTCGCGGATCGACACATTAATGCGCGTTAAATTTTGATAAACGACACGACCTGCACCGATATTCAAATGGCCGACTTCCGAGTTTCCCATCTGCCCTTCCGGTAAGCCAACCGCTTCCCCGGAAGACTTGAGTGTTGTCGTCGGAAACTGCTTCCAATAACGATCGAAGTTCGGTGTATGTGCTTGCTTCACCGCGTTTCCGAATTCTTCGTCTCTTAATGCATAGCCATCTAAGATGATTAAAGCTGCGAGTGGATTATTTTGCATTGGCTCCTGCCTCCAACAATTTCAAAAATGATTCTTGTTCCATACTTGCTCCGCCGACTAATGCGCCATCAATATCGGATTGTGCAAGAAGTTCTTCAATATTTTCTGGCTTCACACTTCCACCATATTGAATTCGCACTTCGTCTGCAACAGCGTCGGAATAGAGTTCACGAAGTGTTTCACGAATCGTTTGGCAAACTTCGTTGGCATCTTCACTGGATGCCGTTTTTCCTGTACCAATCGCCCAGATCGGTTCATAGGCAACGACTGCTTTTTTCGCGTCCCCTTCTCGAATGCCTTCAAATGCTGCTTTCACTTGATTACGGACAAACTGGTTCGTTTCGTTGTTTTCACGTTGTTCCAGTGATTCGCCGACACAAACGATCGGAAGTAAATCATTTTCGAATGCTGCTTTCATTTTTTTATTGATGAGTTCGTCATCTTCGTGGAAAAATTGACGACGTTCCGAATGGCCTAAGATTACATAATCGACCAAAATATTTTCTAGCATTTCCGGGCTGACTTCACCTGTAAAGGCCCCACTTTTTTCATAGTGCATATTTTGAGCACCAATACGAATTGGCGTATCTCTAGCCGCTTCGGTTAAAAACGGCAAGTGGATGAACGACGCACAGATGACTGTGTCCACTTTTGAGCCTTCCGGTACTTCGTCGCGAAGAGCCATGACAAAACGAGCACCGTCTGCCGCTAATTTATTCATTTTCCAGTTTCCAGCAATAATTGGTTTGCGCATTATTTGTTCACTCCTTCTTCATCTTCCAATGCTTGTACACCTGGTAGGACTTTGCCTTCCATAAATTCTAAGGAAGCACCGCCTCCTGTAGAAATATGATTCATCTCTTCGGCATAGTTGAACTTCTCAACGGCTGAAGCTGAGTCGCCACCACCGATAATGGTATAACCGTCTGTTGTTGCCAATGCTTCTGCAACACCTTTCGTTCCATCAGCAAATGCATCCATTTCAAATACACCCATCGGTCCATTCCATAGAATAAGTTGAGAGTTTTTGATGGTATCAGCATATTCTTTCACTGTCTCAGGACCAATATCAAGCCCTTGCCAGCCTGCTGTCATTTCTTCAACAGAAACAATCTTTTTGTCGGCATCTTCAGCGAATTTATTGGCCATGACAACGTCTTTCGGCAAGTGCAACGAGACACCTTTCTCTTTCGCCTTCTCGATAAACTGCTTAGCTAGATCGATTTTGTCTTCTTCCAATAGCGAGTCGCCAATTTCATGGCCCATCGCTTTGATGAATGTGAAGGAAAGACCACCGCCAATGAGTAAATGGTCGACTTTTTCCAATAAATTATCGATGACACCGATTTTATCTTTTACTTTGGATCCACCGATAATCGCGGTAAATGGACGATCAGGATCCTCGAGCGCATTGCCTAGTACGTTAATCTCTTTTTCCAATAAAAATCCGGATACAGCCGGCAAATGATGTGCGATGCCTTCTGTGGAAGCGTGTGCACGGTGAGCCGTCCCAAACGCATCATTGACATAAAGATCAGCGAGGGATGCGAACTGTTTGGCAAGTTCGGGATCATTTTGTTTTTCACCTGGTTCAAACCGAACATTTTCCAATAATAAAACGTCGCGGTTTTCCATTTTTTCGACGGCTTCGTTCACTTCGTCTGAAAAAACGTCATCCAGTTTATAAACGGGTTGTTGTAAGTAGTTGCTAAGTGATTGTGCGACAGCGTCTAAGCGAAGCTCTTCGACGACTTCTCCGCCCGGTCGTCCAAGGTGACTTGCCAATATGACTTTGGCTTCTTTTTGAATGAGGTACATAATTGTTGTTAACGCAGATTTAATACGGGTATCGTCCGTGATTTCACCATCTTGCATCGGTACGTTGAAATCAACACGGACAAAGACTTTTTTGCCTTTTACATCGACATCTCTGACATTTTTTTTTCGCATGTTTACAAACCTCCAGCTAATGAGTTTCCTTATGTAATTGTTTACCCTGTGATGTCTAATTTTAAAAGAAGGCTTTGTTAAAGTTCTCGTTGTAATTGTGTTCAGCTTCGGTGGACGCTTTCCGCGGGCACGGCTCGAGCCTCCTCGGCCCAAACCCATGGCCTACGGGGTCTCGAGTCTCGTGCTATTCCCGCAGGAGTCGCCACCTTCGCTTCTCACAATTCAACAAATCTTTGCTCCAAAATCAACATTAAACTTTAACAGGCCTAAAAGAAAAGGAGGAACACTGAAATGCTCCTCCTTTAGTCTACCATTTTTCATCGCAAAATGAAGCGAGAAATCGTTAGACAATTATTCAATCTTTAGAAGCCTTGTTTACCCATATGAATCGCTAAATCGATACAACGGTGGGAGTAACCGGATTCGTTATCGTACCAAGAAATGACCTTGACCATATTCCCGTCCATCACCATCGTGGAATCTCCATCAACGATTGAAGAAAATGTGTTGCCATTGTAGTCTGAAGAGACGAGTGGTAATTCTGTATAGTCTAGATAACCTTTCAAATCGCCTTCTTCAGATGCTTTTTTCATGGCTTCGTTCACTTGTTCTTTCGTAACGTCTTGATCCAATTCTGCAACTAAGTCAACAAGTGATACGTTTGGTGAAGGAACACGAACAGCCATACCTGTTAATTTCCCGTCAACTTCTGGCAGTACTTTTGCGACAGCTTCAGCTGCACCCGTTGATGTTGGAATAATGTTTTCTGCTGCTGCGCGTGCACGACGGTAGTCACCGTGTGGCGAATCAAGAACATGTTGGTCATTTGTATACGAGTGAACGGTTGTCATCATACCGCGCTTCAATCCAAATTCATCAACCAATACTTTCGTTACCGGTGCTAAGCAGTTTGTCGTACAAGATGCGTTCGAAACAATTTTGTGCGCATCTTTGTCATATTCGTTTTCGTTTACACCCATTGCAACCGTCAAGTCGACATCCTTACCTGGTGCAGAGATGATGACGCGTTTCGCACCTGCATCCAAGTGTTTTTGCGCACCTTCACGATCACGGAAAATTCCAGTCGCCTCAATGACGATATCGACACCGAATTCGCCCCATTTCAAATTAGCAGGGTCACGTTCAGAAGTGACATGATATTCTTTGCCATCAATGACTAAGTTATTACCATTTACTTCAACTTTTTCTTCTAATGTTCCATGAACGGTATCGTATTTGAGTAAATGTGCAAGCATGTTTGCATCGGTTAAATCGTTAATCGCAACAACCTCTACTTCGTCATGTTTAAACGCTTCGCTGAAAATTCGACGTCCTATTCTTCCAAACCCGTTAATACCAATTTTAACTGCCATGTGACATACCTCCGAATTAACTTTATTTATGATTTATTTTCTTGCAGTTGTTCAATCAAATATCTGGCCACTGCCTCATCTATAATGAGCCACCCACTAGGAATCCACCGTAAAAAAGCAGCAACAGCTTCTTTTTTCGATGATCCGCCAGCGACCGTGATGAGTGATGGAATATTTTTAACTAATTCAGCGGAAATTCCTATTGTATCTACCCTATCAATAACATTCCCATTTTTATCAAAGTAATAACCAAACGCTTCACCGACTGCTTTTGAAGATTTTAATTTCTCTTTCGTAGCTTCATTCGCTTTTCTTCGGTCTGCCATCGCCAAGGCGTCACCCACACCATGGATCAGCACATCGGCTTGCTCCATCAACGAAACAATTTCTTTTACACCTGGTTGCTCCAACATTTTTTCTTTCAGATCAGGTCCCATTTCATCGGGCACATGAAGCAAACGATAGTCTCCGTTTGTTTCTTGTGCCATCTTGACGCAAATGGAGTTTGCTTGGTATTCATGCAAATCACCAAGACCACCTCGCGCAGGGATAAATAATGGACGCTTCTTTTCAAGGGGTTTCATATAATTTGCGACCATTGCCATTGTCGAGCCCCCAGTCACATCAACGATTGACTGATCCTTAATTTGTTCATGAAAAATGATGGCTGCTTCCTTCCCGAGTAACTGTTTTGTTTCAGGGGAGGAGTCTGCATCTCCGGGAACGATTTTAATTTGGTTCAAACCTAAGCGGCTCTTCAGTTGATGTTCAAGTGTCGTCAGATCGGTACTTTCTTTCACCATCCGATAATAACTTTCCACAATCTCTTGACCGGCTGAAGTGATCAGCATTCCCTTATTTGTCACTTCAATTAATCCTTGGCGATCGAGAAATTCTGTCTCACTGCGGATATGCCGCTCGGTTTCTTTCAAATAGTCAGCAAGTGATCTTCTACCGACTGGCTCGAGCATCGCAATTCCCTTTAATATTCGGTAACGCTCATCCATTTTATTCATTAATTCCGGAATGAGGATTTGTTGAAATTGATATAAGCTTTTCATTCACTCATCACCTCCTTGCTTCAAGTTTTTTGATTGCGGGAGCGGGTCAATTAAATGTAATTGCAAAGTGAGTTTAACTAACTATCTCTCTTGGTGGTCATATAAAGACCAGTAGTGTGTCTTATTTTGTCCCGCTTAGTGCAAAAAAATATTTCCTGATTCTATTATACAAAAAACAGATGAGGGCCACAACTAAAAGGCACGGGAATTTCTTTTATATGAATGAAATCCCTAACCTTTTAGATTTTTGGCCAAAAACTTCTCAACCGTCACAAATGAAAGATCCTCAGCGGTCAATTCTTCATCATCGACTCGAATGACCGGAATCGTCAGGAAATAAGTTTCCAACAGACGCTCATCCTGATAAATATTCTGTTCGACAATCGTGAAATTATACTCCGATTGAAAAATCTGCAGCATCTGTTTTGCTTCTTCACATAATTTACAGTTGTGCTTTGTATAAAAATAAACCATTTTCGTTTTACGCATGGTACTTTGCCCCTTAATGAAGTTCTTAATCCCATTATATCGAAAATTTACCCGAAAAGTGAATGGATTAATCTTATCTATGTGTATTTTTGATGAAATTATGATTTTTGAGATTTTTGCTGTTTGAGCTGGTGGATGAGTAGTTGGAGTTTGGTGTTATCGACAGTTGGAGTGCGCTTATCAGCAGTTGGCGTGGGTTTATCAGCAGTTAGAGCTGATTTATCAACAGTTAGAACAACTTTATCAGCAGTCAGAAGCGCTTTATCAACAGTTAGAACAACTTTATC
>NZ_VMHF01000009.1:62640-88845 GCF_007559355.1 Allobacillus sp. SKP2-8
GCTCGATTTGATCAGCAGTTTGGTCACCAGTCGGCGTGCAACTCCATATAAAAAACTCCACTACACGAAATGTGCAGCAGAGCTTTTGGTAGCCTCCTCGGAGGGAATCGAACCCCCATCGCAAGAACCGGAATCTTGTGTGTTATCCTTTACACCACGAGGAGAAGTATGTTGTGATAAAATGAATTGCAGTGAAAATTATACGTTGGCTTGTCGTTAATTTCAAGCATTGATTTTATTAAACCAAGAATTAGTCTATCATAGAATCGACTATTTGGAAAGAAGCTTACTAATTATACGTGTACCCAACGTTTAAATGAGCATTTTGTTGGGAACATTAAATTATGTACCTACATAAGAAATCAACTTCATGAATAAAGTCAAAAAGGTTAAACTTTTTGTTTGACCTTATTTGACCAAAGAGGTAAGATTAAATTGAAAAAGAAATTAAAAGGAGTGAATGGAATGAATTTAATCCCTACAGTTATTGAACAAACGAACCGCGGAGAACGTGCTTATGATATTTATTCCCGTCTATTAAAAGACCGAATTATTATGCTAGGCGGACCGGTTGATGACAACGTTGCCAACTCCATTGTTGCGCAAATGTTATTTTTAGCAGCAGAAGATCCTGACAAAGATATTTCTCTATACATCAACTCACCAGGTGGTTCCATCACTGCTGGTATGGCGATTTATGACACGATGCAATTCATCAAGCCAGATGTTTCTACAATCTGTGTAGGTATGGCAGCTTCTATGGGTGCATTCTTGCTTGCAGCAGGTTCTGAAGGAAAACGTTATGGCCTACCAAACTCTGAAGTAATGATTCACCAACCATTAGGTGGTACGCAAGGTCAAGCTTCTGACATTGAAATTCACGCAAAACGAATCATTGAAATGCGTGAGAAGATCAACCAAATTCTTGCCGACCGTACAGGTCAGCCGCTTGATGTGATTCAGCGCGATACAGACCGCGATAACTTCATGTCTGCTGAAAAAGCGAAAGAATACGGCTTGATTGATGAAGTTATGGAAAAATAAAACGAATGATAAAAGGCTTTGACGATGTCGTCAAAGCCTTTTTTATATCTAAAACTTAAGTTGCTACGTCTTCTTTCAAATCTTCCTCCACTGCCGCTTCCTTATCAGGCATTAGTAAACTGAACACGATCCCGAAAAATAATGCGATAAAGAACGTTGTGAAACGGGAAGTCATCATTTCTTCTAGCGGCGTGCTAATCCATAAAATGGTCGATAACAGACCGGAAACGATGGTCGCAATCACGCCAGCACTGGAATATCTTTTCCAGAAGAAGGCCATGATAATCGCTGGTGATAATGTACAACCAACACCAGCCCACGCCCATCCAACAACGAGGTAAAGCAAGGATTCAGATACGAGTGCAATGACCATTCCGATTGCACCGAAGAACAGAACTGAGAAACGAGATAACCACAATAATTGCTTCTCTGTTAGCTTGATGCCTAACGCTTGGTTGATAATGTCTTCTGTCACGGATCCTGTAACAACAACCAACTGTGAGTTTGCCGTCGAAATAATTGCTGCCAACACTCCAGCTAACAACAATCCAGCAATCCACGGTGGCATAAACTGTAAGATCATTGTCGGCAGTAATGTTTCAACATCACCGAAACTACCTTGATCATAAAGTGCAATCGCTGCAATACCGATTGCGAATGCGCCTGTGTAAGCCAATACGGTCCATAGGATGGCAACATTTCTTCCTTGTTTCACTTCCTTGTCGTTTCGAAGGGCCATAAACCGTGCACTAAGCTGTGGTTGACCACCCAAAAATCCGAAGAACCAAGAGAAGTTAGTAAAGAATAACACACCGAGCGAGAAGCCTGTCACACCGCCAAACCATTTATCAAAGGTAGGTCCCGCGTCAACAAGCGCTGCGCTGACAGAAATATCATTGGCAAAAATATGGGCAAAAGCGACAATAGGAAGTGCGACTAATGTAATGACCATCATGACACTTTGAATCATATCCGTCCAAACGACAGAGATGAAACCACCCGCAAAAGCGATGGCGAGAATGACAACCGTCGATAGTATAACGCCCCAAACCGGCGGAATATCAAACGTTGTCAGTAACATTTTCCCTGCACCGGCCATTTGTGCACCGACATAAAACATTAAAAAGCCACCGATCAAAACACCTGCTAACCAACGAATCGTGTTTGCTTTTTGTCCGAAGCGTTTCGCTAAATAATCCGGCAATGTAAGTGCGTTATATTTTTCAGCTTCGTCTTTAAAACGCTTGGCAAGGAATAGCCAAGAAAATAAAATACCTGAAGCAATACCAGCTGCAACCCATACACCAGATAACCCTGCAGTGAAAACAAATCCGGTATAACCGAGCAGTAGCCAGGCTGATTCACCTGTTGCTCGTTCGGAAAACGCCAACGCCCAACCCGGAAGCTTTTTTCCTCCTAATAAGAAGTCGGACTGTGACTTACTTTGCTTACTGAAATAATAACCAATCGCCATGATGATCAAACAGTAGATGATGAATTCCGTTAGAATAATATTCATCGAAAATCCCCTTTTTTAGGCTAAGCCTTTACTGATCATTCAAGTTTGGTACCCACTTCACTCAACATCACTTTGTCATGAATCACATTCGCAGCAACAACATCAAATAATCCCATTCCAGTTGACTTAAAAACCACACTCCCCTCTGGATTATTTCTCCAATATTCACCAGCATCAAAACTATTTATTTGAACGACATCCGAAAATTCATGAATGTCTTCTTTCACAAACCAATTAGATTCAACCGCTTGAATGACATCGCCACACTCTTTCATCGCGTCTTCACTATCGACGAAAAAGTGATCACATAGTGCGTATAATTGTTGTGGAAATTCACGCATACTTGGTTGAAAAGAACCAATCCCAACAATCAATTTACCTTTTAGTAACTCTTGGTCGTCAGGTAATACAGGATCATGGGAAGACGTTGCGGTAATGACGACATCCGCATGTTGAATCGCTTCCTCAGCAGAATGACAAGGATAAATGGCTATATCATCCGGTAACCTTTCATACAGCCGTTCGATCAAAGGTTCCAACTTCTCATACGTTCGATTTGTGATATAGATCTCCTTAAAATCCCGTGCTGCACAAGCGGCTAATGTTTGATAAAATCCTTGAACACCCGCACCAATGACTGCAAGGCGCTCAGCATCTGGTTTTGCAAGTCTTCGTACGGCAGCACCACCAAGCGCACCCGTTCGGAATCCGGTAATAAAGTTTCCATCCATGATCGCTAACACTTCACCGTTTTGGCTATCGTTCAAGATCACGAGCCCTTGAATCACAGGTTTATCTTTATTTTCCGGAAAAGATGTGAGCAATTTCGTTGCGATTGCTTGGTCCGTAATACACGGCATAAGAATCATCGTATTCGTATCTTGCTGAACCTGCATCCGTGTAGGCATTTGATAATTTTTGTCAGCATAAATCAGGTAAGCTTCTTCCATCGCATCAATCATTTCTTCCATCGTGATGGATGACTCGATTGTTTGCTGATTGAGATAAAGCATCGTATAAATCCCCCTCTCATAAAATTGCGTCTAGACAATAGCTCCTTCTATTAACAGGTCATTTTCTTTGAAACGCTCAAAGCGAAGCGGACGCAAATCCATCGTTTCATATTGACCGTAGTGAATTAACTCGGCGAGACATTGACCGACTGCAGGAGCTTGCTGCATCCCATGACCACTAAAACCACAAGCCATGTAATAGCCCTTCGCCTCAGGGTGTTCTCCAACGATTGCATTTTGGTCCTCTGTGTTATGGGCATACAAGCCCGCCCAGCCACTGATGATTTTTGCATGTTCAAAATTTTTGACACGGTGACCTAATATCGGCCAAAGCTGTTCCATAAAGAAAGAACGTTTCCAAGAAAAATCAATGCCTGGAGTAACTTTTTCACTAAAACCACTGATGAAATATTGTCCTTCATGACGGAAATAAACACCTGATGGATCTACAGTCAGCGGTAGTTGTTTAGCAATCGGTTCTTCGGTGTCAAATTGGATGATTTGTCGTTTAAGTGGGATGACAGGGATTGGAAAACCACTATTTTCACTAATTTGTGCTGCCCAACCGCCTGCACAATTAATGACGAACGGCGCTTGATAACGATCTCCTGTCGTTGTTTCTACTCCAGTGACAACCCCAGATTCGTGCGTAATCCGCTCCACTTGTTCACAAACAAAGGTCGCACCCAATTGCTTGGCATTTTTTGCATAACCTTGCATCACTGAATACGGATCTAAATAACCGTCTTCTGCACAGTACAACCCACCAACTAAGTCATCGGTCGTTAATTCAGGAATAACGTTTTGTAGTTCGTCTGGAGTTAACAGTTGAGATGGAACACCATAACTTTGTTGCAACTCAGCTTGCGCTTTTAATTCCGCCCAATTTTCATCTTGAGCTAGAAAGAAATATCCATGTTGTCTAAAATCGATTTCGGCTAGTTCTCCATTGACAGCCATGTCTTCTGGAAAGGTCAAGTATTTTTGTAATGAATAGCGACTGATTTGAATATTAATTCCGGTCGTAAACAGTTGTCTGATCCCCCCGGCACTCCGTGGTGTGGATGAATATTCATAGAGAGAATCCTTTTCAAAAATCAATATTTCACCTTCAAAACCTTCTTTTAATAAATGGTAAGCAACGCTGGAACCTATTACGCCTCCACCGATAATAATGAGATCTGTCTGTCTCATGACGCTCCCTCCACATTGTCAGAATATTGTTTCTTTTTATCGTACAAAAAGTATTTGGTCGCTGACTATGGTTAACCTGCATAAATTAAATGAAAATTATTACTATTAAAAATGTTTTGTTTTATGGTAAACTAAATATAAATTGTGAGTTGAACGGAGTGTGTAAGGTGAACGAATTTGTACAGTTTGCACAAAAGGCTGTGAAAGCGGTTTCAAATATACTGCCTTTTCCTATAAGTCTTACAGATGATAAAGGTTTAATCGTTGGAGATTCCAATTCACGGCGCATCGGTACATTCCATGCGCCTTCACAACAAGTCATCATAGAAAATAAACTTGTCCTATTTGACGAAGCAACAACCGACCATACAAAAAATATTTATCCTGGTGCAGCGGTTCCCCTCCATTTTGATTTCGAGACGATCGGTGTTTTAGGAATCATTGGAGACCCAAAAGAAGTCGAACCATACGCCTTGTTAGTTAAAAGCTACATTGAAATGATGTGGCACGAAGCTGCTCATCAACAGCGCCGGACATTTGAAATCAGTCATATGGAAACATTTTTGCATTATGTCTTATTTACGCCTGATGCTGAAAAAGAGAAAATCATTGATTACTGTGACATGATGGATATACCGCATTCGAAAACCCGTTTTATCATCGTGGCAGATTTTGGTCATTCCTTATCGACAATTAACCAAAAAACGTTAACGTTAGATGAAATTAAATACCGTTTCATTCACCTTATGAAAAATATATTCAACAATCATGATGATTTATGCGCTTTTTTGAATAATGATCGAATTGTTATGTGCAAACCATCCTATGGAATTGAAGATTACAAAGAGCAATTGAAAGAGTTCGATACACAAGCAAAACGTTTCTCAGAACAAGCGAATCGTTTATCGATCAAGGAAGTATCCATTGCCGCAGGTCCTCTCGTCTCTTCCATCGATGAACTGACAAACTCCTATCAAAAGGCCGATCTATTAATTCGCTTTGCAAAGAAAAACGGATTGAATGGTGGAGCCTATCATTGTTTGGATCCCTATATACTTGCAAATTTATTTTATGACGGGTCGACCCATCTACTAGACGAACCACTTGAGATGCTCCTCCAGCCATTGTTGCAAGATCCGGCTAGCGCAGAGTTGATCAAGAACTTTACGACTTATTTGGAATGCAATATGAATATTAGCGAGGCGGCAGAACAACTTTTCGTCCACCGAAACACCCTACTCTATCGACTCAATAAAGTAGAGCGAATGACAGGCATTCCCTATAAAAATTTCAAACTCGCATCAATGCTTTATTATTATTTGCAGCGGAAGGCTAGCAGTTGAAAGGGAAAGTACTATTAGAGGAAAGTTGGCGGTCATAAAAGGTCGATGCGCGCTAAGGATATGTGCCCGAGATTTTAAAATTTGCGCCCAGGACTTGCGGATATGCTCCCTGCGTGTAGTATTATGTGACCAGTTTCGGTGAATATGTGCCCTGGTAGGAATAATATGAGACGAATCTTTGAAAATATGAGCCTTTATGGAAATGTGAAATTGAGCTTATCTTACGGATTCTCGACAGCGATCAACGTGTCATATGCGCCCGTATCAGTGAAATATGCACCTTCTTGTGGCGGATATGCTCCCTCCTTCTTCGGTTATGCGACCAACTTGGGAAAATATGCGACCAAACGGGCAAGATATGCTTCCAATCTCTCAATATATGAGCCTTCCAAAACACTTCGCAGAAAAACTTTCCATTCATCATTGCATTTATTTCTGAATATTGTAAAATAGATAACAAACCAAGGTTAAACTGTCACAAGCAGTTATTCTCCCTTGGATGCTGAAAATGTTTCAAATAACTAAAACTGTTCCATAGCCGAAACTCCTTGTTGCCGAGGAGATGCAAGGCGAATGTGAAGCCAGTTCATTGTTTTTAGTCGGATGACTAATAACTTTGTGCTGGCTTTTTTTAATGGTTTTATGACTGATGTTGAATGAGAGGAGTGATCAAGCTGAGTAACACATTGGAAGGGATCCGTGTTCTTGATTTATCAAGGGTGCTCGCCGGTCCGTATTGTACAATGATTTTGGGTGACCTCGGGGCTGAGATCATCAAGGTGGAAGCACCTGGTGGCAGTGATGAAACGCGCGGTTGGGGACCGCCTTTTCAAGAAGGAGTCAGTGCGTATTACCTTTGTGCGAATCGGAACAAGAAAAGCCTCACTGTAAACTTGAAATCGGAAGAAGGTCAGCGGGTGATTCATCAGCTCGTCAAAGAGAGTGATGTCATCATCAATAATTTTAAGACGGGTACGATGGACCGACTGAATCTAGGGTATGACGACTTGAAAAAAATGAACCCCGGACTCGTCTATTGCTCGATTACAGGGTTTGGGGAAACGGGTCCGTATAAGGACTTTCCTGGCTATGATTTTATTATTCAAGCAATGAGTGGCTTGATGAGTATTACAGGAACGGAGGAGTCGGGTCCACAGAAGGTCGGTGTCGCCATCACGGATATTTTGACGGGACTCTATGCGTGTATCGGAATCCAGGCTGCTTTGTTGGAGCGCACCCAGTCTGGTGAGGGGCAAAAAATTGATATATCTCTCTATGATTCTGCCGTCAGTTCACTGGTGAATATTGCGAGCAATTACTTAATGGCTGAAAAAATTCCAGAGAGACTCGGGAATCATCATGCCAATATCGTTCCTTATCAAACATTTGATACGCGTGATGGAAGTCTTGTCATTGCGGTTGGGAATGACCGGCAGTTCGCTCAGTTAACCAAGTTACTCGGGCACTCTGAGCTGGCTGATGACCCTCGCTTTCAGACGAACGCCAAGCGCGTTGAAAATCGTGGACAGCTCAGTCCTATTTTAAATGATCTTTTTAAGCAAGAATCAACAGCTCATTGGACAGAAGTTTGCCGACAAAACAACATTCCATGTGGACCGATTCAAAACGTAAGTGAGTTAACAAAAGACCCACAGCTACAACACCGCGACATGTTTATCGAACAAGAACATCCTGTTGCTGGAGACATCAAGCTCGTCGGCAGTCCATTAAAATTATCAAAAACACCGGTGCAATACCAATCCTATCCACCTTCTGCCGGTGAACATAACGAAGAGCTTTTACAAACCATCGGATATTCAACAGAGGAAATTGAGGAAATGAAAAAGAACCATATTATTTAGGAGGAATGAAATATGAATTTTGAATTTAGTGATGAACAAAAGATGCTACGACAAACGGCGAGAGATTTCGTCGATAAAGAAATTATGCCTTACATGGCTGAATGGGATGAAAAAGGCAGTTTCGATCCAGCCATTTGGAAGAAGCTTGCCGACCTCGGTTTAATGGGCGTTTGTGTGCCGGAAGAGTATGGCGGCAGTGGTATGGACTATAACTCGCTTGCAATCGTTTGTGAAGAACTTGAGCGCGGTGATACCACTTTCCGGACAGCCGTTTCCGTCCATACTGGCTTGAACAGCATGACACTCATGCAATGGGCGAATGAAGAACAGAAGCAAAAATACTTGGTACCACAAGCAAAAGGGGAACAAATCGGCGCATTCGGTTTAACAGAGCCTGGTGCAGGTTCTGATGTCGCTGCCATGTCTACGACAGCTAAAAAAGAAGGCGATTATTATATTTTAAATGGGCAAAAAACATGGATCTCGTTATGTGATGTTGCCGACAACTTCCTTGTTTTCGCCTATACGGATAGCAAAGATAAAAAGCACAAAGGTATCTCTGCCTTTATCGTTGAACGAACAATGGAAGGTTTTTCATCCAAAGGGATTAAAGGAAAACTCGGAATTCGTGCGGGTAACACCGGAGAGATCTTTTTTGATAACATTAAAGTACCGAAAGAAAATCTGCTTGGCGAAGAAGGTGAAGGCTTCAAAATCGCGATGTCTGCATTAGACAATGGTCGATTTACGGTTGCCGCTGGTGCGTGTGGACTCATCCAAGCGTGTATTGAGGCTAGTGTGAACTACTGCCACGAACGTGAAACATTCGGCAAACCAATCGGTAAGCATCAGCTCGTCCAACAAATGATCGCGAAAATGGAAGCCGGCTATCAGATGAGCCGTTTACTCGTTTACCGTGCAGGGGAATTGAAAAACAAGGGAGTTCGCAACACACGCGAAACGTCACTCGCCAAATGGCAGGCTTGTGATTTTGCGAACCAAGCAGCAGATGACGCCGTTCAAATCCATGGTGCTTATGGTTATTCAAGCGAATACCCAGTGGAACGATACTTACGAAACTCCAAAGCACCGGTCATCTATGAAGGCACACGAGAAATCCATACACTGATGCAAGCAGATTATGTTCTCGGTTATCGAAAAGATAAAAAGTTAAACAAGATGCTGCCGGCTTGGTCAAGTGAAGACAAATAAGCAATGGGAGGTATGTCCATGACAACCTTTGATGCAAACACTAAAGGGATTTTTGTCAATGGTGAATGGAAAGAAGCAAAGTCTGGTGAAACGGAAGTTGTCGATAACCCAACTACTTTAGAGAAACTAACTGAAGTTTCAAATGGAGATTTCGATGATGCGACGGATGCCATCGACGCTGCTTATGAAGCTTTTCCAGAATGGTCAAAAATGAGTCCTCGGAAACGATCAAAAATTTTGTACCGAGCGTATGAGCTCATGATGGAAGACGTCGATCGATTAGGCGAAATCTTGACGCTTGAACAAGGAAAGCCATTAAAAGAAGCAAAAGGTGAAATTAAAGGTGCTGCTAGTTTCTTACAGTGGTATTCCGAAGAAGCAAATCGTATATACGGGGAAATGATTCCTGCATCCCGTGAAGGCAACCGGCAGTTCGTCTTGCCACAGCCAGTCGGGGTTGTCGGTGCGATTACACCATGGAACTTTCCTTCTTCAATGATTACACGTAAATGCGGTCCTGCTTTGGCAGCCGGATGTACAGTTGTATTGAAACCAGCGATGGAAACACCACTTTCTGCAATTGAGATTGCGAAAATTTTCGAGAAAGCTGGTCTTCCAAAAGGTGTGTTCAACCTTGTGACTGGAAAAGCACAAGAAATCGGTGAAGCCTTTTTAACAAATGATAAAGTCCGTAAAATTACGTTTACCGGATCAACAGAAGTCGGAAAGTACTTAATGCGTGAAAGTGCCGACCAACTGAAAAAAGTTTCATTGGAATTGGGTGGTCACGCACCAATTCTCGTATTCGAAGATGCTGACCTAGAAACAGCAGCTAATTTAACGCTCGCAAGCAAATTCAGAAACGCCGGCCAAACGTGCATTTGCGCGAACCGCGTTTATGTTCAAGAATCGATTAAAGATCAATTCAGTAAAGTTTTATTGGAAAAAGTGAAAGACCTGAACGTCGGGAATGGCTTAAATGACGGTGTGGATATTGGACCGTTAATTAACGAAAACGGCACCGACAAAGTCCAAGACCATTTAACTGATGCAACGAACAAAGGCGCTCGAATTCTTTGTGGAGGAACCAAATGGGATGGCGAATATGATGGACACTTCTTTGAACCAACCCTTTTAGATAATATTACGGATGACATGAAAGTCATGAACGAAGAAACATTCGGCCCGCTTCTTCCGCTTCAAACATTCAAAACCGAAGAAGAAGCAATCAAAGCGGCCAACAATACAAAATACGGCTTAGCGGCATACTTCTTTACCGAAAACCTCGACCGTACCTTCCGTGTATCTGAGGCTTTGGAATACGGAATGGTCGGTGTTAACGAAGTATTCCCTTCTGTCGCTGAAGCACCATTCGGCGGAATCAAACAGTCCGGATTCGGAAAAGAAGGCGGACACCATGGAATCGATGATTTTGTCGTGAAGAAATTAGTTACGATTAGTGGGAAGAAATAGAATAGTGCAGTTAACCCGAGAGTTCGTTACTCTCGGGTTTTATCATTTAGCCTTTGCTAAAGTGCGTTGTTGCTGATTCAACATCGGTTTCTCCGCCATTTATAGGCGGTTTTGCACGGTTTTTCGATGGCTTCGCTCCGTTTTTCGACGGCTTTCCTCCGTTTTTCGACGGCTTCTCTCAGTTTTTCAACGGCTTCTCTCAATTTTTCGACGGCTTCGCTCCGTTTTTCGGCGGCTTCGCTCGATTTTTCGACGGCTTCTCACAGTTTATCGGCGGCTTCTCATGATTTATCGACGGCTTCCCGCGGCAAACTAATTAACTATGCTAAAATAATCGTAGGTGACGCAATAAAGAGAGGTTGTTACTATGAAAATATTACTCATCGGAGCAACAGGCCTCTTAGGCCAAGCTGTCAAACAAGAATTAGAAGGCGAACATGAAATCATTGGGGCTGCTTTGGAAGGAGCCGATTTTAACGTCGACATGACAAAGCCAGAACAAATCCGTGAGATGTTTGAAAAAGTCGGGAAAGTTGATGCAGTCATCAGCACGGCAGGCGACGCTCCTTTTGTTCCTCTGGAGGAATTGACTCCTGAATTGAATGATGTTGGTATTGAAAGCAAATTAAAAGGACAGATCAACCTCGTTCTGATTGGCATGGAGTATGTGAATGACGGAGGAAGCTTCACCTTAACGACAGGCATTTTAATGGACGACCCTATCCCTAAAGGAACGTCCTCAGCCATGACAAATGGAGCGATTACAGGCTTTGTCAAATCAGCAGCGATCGAGTTGCCAAGGGGTATACGGATTAATAATGTAAGTCCGAATGTCTTTTCTGAAGCATCAAAAGAGCATCGTGACACATTTCAAGGGTTCGAGCCTGTTTCCATCGAGAAAGTTGCGTTGGCATTCCGGAAAAGTGTCAATGGAAAGCAAACTGGACAGACTTATAAAGTTTATTAAAATGCGACAATCCGAAACTTTTGTTATAAGTTTCGGATGTTTTTATTTTTCTATGGATAGATTCCCCCACGTTTGTGTCCATTGTTTCTGTTGGACTCTTGCTTGATAGATTGCCATTCTGTGTAAAATCTCCATCATCCACTCATCCGCTTCAATTACTTCGATGATTTTACCTTTTGTTCACAAAAGATGACACCCCTTGTTTGATTGTCTGAGAGATTATTGGATAACTTACATTATTCTTTTCAATATAAATCTCCATTTCTAGATCATCAACACAAACAATACAGCGAAAACATTCGCTACAAAATGTGATAGAGCGCTCATCCAAGCGTTATTGGTTTTATGAAAAATCACCCCGTAAAGAACACTGTTGATCAAGATGAACACTAAATCATAACCGACAATAAGAGTTGGTCCAATTGCAAAATGTCCTAACGTAAAGAATATAGACGTTACAAGAATGGCTGGCGCAATCGGCATGAAGTGACTCATCTGTTTTTGGAAGAATGCCCGCCAGGCAATCTCTTCGCCGAGTGCCATGACTGTAAGTTGGATGATCAAAAGAAAAATGACTTGAAAAGAGAGGGCAACTTCTGTTCGTTCTTGTAAATGAGTGAAAAATTCAGGTAAGAATAAAGCAGCGATTGATAGACTGAGGACATTCATGATTAGCGGTAGAACGAGCCAAAACCAATTCGGCTTCATTTTAAATTCAATGATAAATCGTGGAAGACTGAGTTCATGTGAGCCAAATAAATCTTGTCGTTTACTTCTGTATAGAATAAATCCGATGACGCCAACAAGAATCGAAATTCCTGCAATCGACAATTCAAAAAGGCTCAAAACAGATAAGACAATCATAGCCGAAACGAAAATCAATAAAATTCCTCGAAACTCCATCCCTACTTTCACAAAAAAATGTCCATAGATCATTCTATGAACATTCTTGGTTGTTTATTTTTTTTGTTGTTCATACTGTTTATATAAATCTTTCACTGCGGTAGCCAATGCGGATCCTGCTTTACCGAGGTAGTGCTCTTTGATGAGTTTGACAGGTTCCTCGATTCCGTCTTCCAAGCAATAACCTCTTAAAATCCGACTGATGAACTCCCGGCCATGTTCAGTCGCCAACGTACAGCTGACTTCGATGACAACGCCATGTTTTTTATCCAATTCAGCCGTTACCGTCAATGTTTCATAAATCGTTTGCGCGGCCATGCCTGCCGGTAATTTTGCATGACCTGCGACAAAGTATGTATTCATGCTCTCGACCTCCCTTTCACTCTTATTCTATCATTTTTTTGGAGCACCGAGAGCAATAGAAATTTGAGTTGCGGTATGTTGAATCTTCCTTTTCATATCTGTTAAGCGCTCTCCTTCAAAATGTTGTGAAAGACCACTAATGGTTAAGGCTGAAATAACATGACCTAGATGATTATAAATCGGATATGAAATACCGACCGTGTCTTCATCTTGTTCGCCATAACTGATTGAATATCCTTGTTTTTTTATCTTTTTTAATTCTTGTTGGAGTTTTTCTTGGTCGATCGGCTCGCCATTTTTTATCGATCGAAGTGGTTCGTGCATGAAAACGTGGTTCTGCTCTGTTTCATCCATGAAAGCCAATAATAGTTTCGGACCTGATCCAATATAAAGCGGAGAACTTTTACCCACCTGCGTGTATAGCCGGATGGCACGGTTGCTCTCCACTTTTTCTATATAAGTGGCATGTAAGTCGTTTTGGATAACCAGGTGAACAGCTTCGTTTATTTCCTGACCTAATTCCTCCATATAAGGCTTGGCGATCCTGCGAATATCCAGTTGATCGGCTACTAAATTTCCAAGCTCCAACAAACGCAATCCTAATCGATATTTCCCATTCGGCTCAGGATCCCTTGCCAAGAAATCTTCTTGTTCCAACGAGCTGAGCAAACGATATGCCGTTGCTTTTGGTAGTTTCGCTGTTTCTGCAATTTCCTTTAATGTCCACTCTGTCTGTTTCTCATCGAATAACTTCAATAATTGCAAGGCTTTAATGACGCTTTGATTCATTGTTTTTCCCTCTTTCATCGTTCTCTATTGAGCACATCTTTATTTAAAGGGTAGCACGACAATTGTATCGCCTACCCTCTAAAATGTTAAAGAAACGTCTGTGTCTGTTTATACACTGACATACGATTCATCTTCATATGTTTCTTCTCGAATGACAACATCTCGCTTCGCCATTTCTTCAATATATTCTTTTCCAGGAACAATTTGTTCTGGTGGGTAGACCCCTTGTTGATCGATGACTCCCGAACCGATCATTTGGGCTACGACTGATATTGTATTGGCTGTTGCGCGTGCCATAGCCGTGACTTTCGTTTCCATGTCTTTGGTGGTCGTCATTTGGAATTGATGGTACTGTTTTTGACCATTTTTCTTTCCTCCTACGACTACACGCAGAAGGACGGCATCTTTCTTATCGCCAAGCTTCACGAAAGGCTCTAGTGCTTTTAAGAGCACTTGTCGTGTATTAATTTCTTGCCCATCAATATTCACAAAGGCATCCTTCGACGTTAAGTTCAAATCGACCAATAGCTTGAACTTTTCCGCATGACCAGGATAGCGAATGGTTTTATATTCTAATGTATTGATATCACTAAATGTAATCGGCATTGTAGAGGTTCCACCGGATGTATGGAATGCTTCTAATTCTCCATATTCATCGAAGTAAATGGACTCGACTTCCGTCAACGCTTTTACTTCTTGTTTTTTCCCATCACGAATAATTAACGCTGGGTCTGTGTAGTGATCGAATAAACCTTCCATAGAAAAAACATGATTGTATTCCAGTGGCGGTTCTGGTTCTGCTGGAATACCGCCAACATATAGGCGGATGGATTCGACTTCATCCAATTTGCTTGCACCATAGCCGGATAAAATATTGATCATTCCTGGCGCAACGCCCAAATCTGGAATGATTGTCACACCCGCTTCTTGCGCTTCCTCTTTCATAGCCAACACTTTATCCGTAATATTACCGATGTGACCTCCGAGATCAACAGATGATACACCGACTTTAATCGCTGTTTTAGCGACTTTTTCATTAAAAGAATAAAATAGTGCATTAATAATAACATCAAAATTTCGCATGAAGTCTGCAAGCTCCACATCATTTGATGCATCGACTTGGTAGGCCGTCAATTTCGGTGAATTTAATTGATCACAAACATGCTTCGCTTGTTCAAATGCTAAATCCGCCAAACCGACCTCTGTCACTTGATCACTATTCACTAAATCTCTCGCCGCTTCTTTCCCCATTAATCCAGACCCTAACACTCCTATTTTCATCCTGTGTCCTCCCCATGTAAACAGATTTAACCGGCAAGCTGATCCACCCAACCAACTTGCCGATTGTTCAACATTCGATTCAATTTTTATAGACGTTTAGTTATCAATTTGTGCACGTTGAAGCTTTCCGCTGTAATCCACATAGACCGCTCTCCACTCTGTAAAGACATCCAGTGCTGCTTGACCGGAATCACGGTGGCCGTTTCCTGTGCCTTTTGTTCCACCGAACGGTAAGTGAATTTCAGCCCCCGTTGTTCCAGCGTTTACATAAACAATCCCTGTATCCAAGTCACGTTGTGCTTTAAAGACTTGATTGGCATCCTGGGTGAAAATAGAACTGGACAGTCCGAATTCCACACTGTTGTTCACTTCGACGGCTTCTTCATAACTTTCCACTGGGATGATTGACAGAACAGGTCCAAAAATTTCTTCTTGGGCAATACGTGCGTTCGGTTTTACGTCCGTAAATAATGTCGGTTCAAAGTAATAACCGGATTCATATTTCCCTTCCGTCAATTCACTTCCGCCAGTAAGTAGCTTGCCTTCTTCTTTTCCGATTTCAATATATTTCTTGATTTTATCAATGCCGCCTTGATTGATGATCGGACCAACTTTAATGTCATCATTTAACCCGTCACCGATTTTCAAGTTTTTCATTTCTTCTAATATATGTTTTTCAAGGTCTTCTTTCACTTTTTCATGGACGATAACTCGGCTTGTGGCGGTACAACGTTGACCACTCGTACCAAATGCACCCCATACGATTCCTTGTGCCGCTAATTCTAAGTCAGCATCATCCATGACGATGACTGCGTTTTTACCGCCCATCTCAAGCGATACTTTTTTCAACTGACGTCCACATTCAGAAGCAATATTTCGGCCTACTTCATTGGATCCTGTAAATGAAATCACTCGTAGGTCGTCATGATGCACCATCGCATCGCCGACGTCGCCTCCTGAACCGAAAACAACGTTGACAACGCCTTTTGGCAATCCAGCTTCTTCAAAAATTTTCGCCATTTCATAAGCCATTAATGGCGTCTCTGTTGCTGGCTTCCATACGACTGTATTTCCTGCAACAATCGCCGGGAACGATTTCCATGTCGCAATGGCAATAGGGAAATTCCAAGGTGTAATAATTCCTACAACGCCTACCGGTGCACGAACACTCATTGCGAATTTATTTTTCAACTCCGCAGGAACCGTATGACCGAATAAACGACGTCCTTCTCCAGCCATATAAAAGGCCATATCGATACCTTCCTGAACTTCTCCGCGCGCTTCCTCTAACACCTTTCCGTTTTCTTGCGTCAAAATTTGTGAAAGATGTTCTTTACGTTCTTTCATCATTTGACCGATATCATATAAAATTTCTGCACGCATTGGCGCTGGCTCGAGTGACCATTCTTTCTGTGCTTTTTTCGCTGCTGCTACAGCTTCGTTAACATCGTCGGTTCCGGATAGTGGTACGTCGACTAATTTTTTACCGTTAGCGGGATTGACAACATCCCCGTACTGATCCGTCTTCGGTTCAACCCATTCGCCTCCGATGAAATTTTTCAGTTGGCTGACATCTACTTTACCAACTGATGTTTCTCCGATATCACTTCTTTGATCCACTTTGCTTGTCATGCTTATCCCCTCCAATAGAATTTATGATTGATTACGCAAATCATTAATCGTTTTCTTAATCGAAATTTGTTCAGGATCGGTCATAATTTCGATGACCGTCGGTGTAGTGGTATCCATGGCTTGTGATAAAGCACGCTGAAATTCTTCCGCTCGTTCAACTAAAATTCCTTTTGCACCGAGACCTTCAGCAATTTGAACGAAATTGACGCTTCCTAAATTGGTACCAATCACTTTTTCCGGATAGTGCATTTCTTGGTGCATGCGGATAGTACCGTACATATGATTGTTGAATACAAGGTGAATTGTCGCGAGATTGTTTCTGGCTGCCGTTTCAATCTCCTGCAACGTCATCATGAATCCTCCATCACCCGATAAGGAAACGACATGCCGCTTGGGATGAGCAAACTTCGCTCCGATGGCCGCTGGAACACCATAGCCCATCGCGCCTGATGTTGGTCCTACATAGGTGTTGCTCTCATTAAACGGAAAGTACGTATGGAGCCATCCTGCAAAATTGCCTGCATCATTTGTGTATATCGTGTCACTCGGCAATTGTTTCGCCAGTTGATCGATGACAAAACTGTTAATCGGCGAATGTTCATCTAATTGAAGTGTGGATGCTTTTTCATACGCTTCACGTCGTTCACTCGCCCACTGTTTCCATGTCGGTTGGATAGTTAGCTGATAACATGCTTCCAGTGCTTCCTTAGCATCTGCTTGAATGCCTAATTGAGGTGCATACACTTTCCCCAACACTTCATCTGATATGTCGATGTGAACCAATTTATGACTCGTTGAAAGAATTGAGTAATCTTGCGTTGTCACTTCAGATAAGCGTGTACCGACGGCCAGGACGGTGTCAGCATTTTTCACCGTGTCAATGATGTTCGGATTCGTTCCTAACCCTAAATGACCGCAAAATAACGGATGATTATGTGGGAAAACATCATGACGTCTAAAAGCTGTGATCACCGGCAAGTGAAATTTCTCAGCGAAGGCGACGAGCGCTTCTTCAGCCTGCGAGCTTTTTATGCCACCACCTGCAATGACAACCGGTTGCTTGCTTTCAGCTAATAAATTTTCTAGCTTACTCACCTCAGATTGCGAAGGTGTTGGTCGCGGTTTGGTGAATGGTGGACCGGGCTCTGCGTCACATACTTCTTTTAACACATCCTCCGGCAATGAAATGACGACTGGGCCCGGACGTCCGGATTGTGCAACGCGAAATGCCCGTTGCATGATTTCAATGGCTCGGTCGCCGTCTTGAAGTTCATACGTCCACTTGGAGATTGGTTTAAAAAATTGGTCCAAATCGACCTCTTGGAAGCCTTCCCGCCCACGGAATTTACTGTGAACTTGCCCGAGGAGTACAATCATTGGTGTGGAATCTTGGTAAGCTGTATGGACACCGATTGTCAAATTGGCACCGCCTACACCACGGGTTGCCATGACAACGCCAACTTTTCCACTCGCCTTCGCGTATCCTTCCGCCATAAATGCAGCTCCACCTTCATGTCGGTTGGATACAAGCTCAATGGTTGAAGAGTCATAAATGGCATCCATGACTGGTAAGTAACTCTCGCCAGGAACGCAAAAGACTTTATCGACTTCTTCACGCTCCATCACCGAGACAATTCCTTGAGCCCCGTTTATTTGTGATTGTTTTTTCAAGGATTGCACAGAATTCATAGCTCTTTCGCTCCTTCCTTGCTGAACTGCTTCATGCGATCGACGGCTTCCTGTAACCGGTCTGTCGGTACCGACAACGATACACGGAAATAACCTTCTCCCCCCGATCCGAAAGCCGAACCTGGAGTAACGATCACCCCCGCTTTCATCAGTAATTCATCCGCAAATTCAGCTGACGTATAACCTTCTGGTACAGGTGCCCAAATGAAGAACGTTGCTTTCGGCCGGTCGACTTCGATCCCGAGCGCTTGCAGACCTTCCAGCATGTCATCCATTCGTTTTTCATAAATCGCATTATTCGCTTTCACCGACTGCAAATCACTTCGTAAAGCTGCTGTTCCCGCTTTTTGAATCGGTATGAATTGTGACGTGTCGGTGTTGTTCTTCACCGTAGACAGTGCTCGAATCATCTCTGGGTTTCCTACGACATAACCGATTCGCCAACCGGTCATATTAAAGCTTTTTGAAAGGGAACCGAATTCAACGCCAACTTCTTTTGCGCCAGGAACTTGCATTAAGCTCGGTGCTTGGTAATCCCCATAAGTCACGAGGCTATACGCGGCATCTTGTGCTAGCATTGTCTGGTGTTGCTTTGCTTTTGTAACCGCTTCCAAAAATGTGTCAATGGTTACCGTACCTGCAGTGGGATTACTCGGGTAATTGAGTAACATTAATGTTGCTAGATCCCACTCCTCGCTAGTCAGTTGTGAAAAGTCTGGACGAAATCCATCTTCTGCATTTAGTTGATAATGATGCGCTTTTGCACCCGCCAAATGGATCGCTGCTTGATAAACCGGGTACCCTGGGTTTGGTACAAGTACGCTTTCACCAGGGTTCACAACAGCTGTAATCAAATTAGCAATGCCTTCCTTTGAACCGATTAACGCAAGGATTTCCGTTTCCGGATCAAGGTCAACATCGTATTGTGTTTTGTAAAAGTGAGCTACGGCTTCTCTGTATTCAGGAATTCCAAAGTAGTTAGAATACCGATGATTCTCAGGCTTTCTTACTTCCTCTACTAACCGGTCAATGACGAAGTCCGGTGCCGGCAAATCAGGTGCACCAATCCCTAAATCAATGACATCTACTCCTTGAGCTTCGAGATCCTTTTTCTTTCGTTGAAACTCAGAGAATACATATGGAGGCAATGTATTGACACGTTCCGAAGTATACTCCAACCATGTTCCACTCCCCTCTTTCTATTTCATTAAATGAAATAATATTTCATTAGATGACTTTATCACTCATTATATAAAAGACGTTACATTATTTCAATACTTAAAATAAAATTAATTTTTAGATAATTTGTTGGTTATTGTCGATTACTATGCTGATCCTGGAACTCGTTTAGGAGTGGCTAGATTTTTTATTGGCGGGTTCATTCGATTTATCGGCGGGTTTGCTCGTTCATCGGGCGGCTCGATCTGTTTATCGGATAGCTAGACCTGCTTATCGAGCGGTTGGATTCGCTCATCGGGCGCCTGGAAAAGCGCATCGGGTGGCTTCACTTGATTTTTCGACGGCTTGTACACGGAATTCGACGGCTTCAGCTCACTTTTCGACGGCTAACACACGGAATTCGACGGCTTCAGCTCATTATTCGATGGCTCCCACACAATATTCGATGGCTCGAACACGGAATTCGACGGCTTCACGTGAGTTTTCGACGGCTGCAGCAAAACACGCGCCATTCTCCAAAAACAAAAAACTGTTCAATAGGATTTCTCCCATGAACAGTTTGATGAAAAAAGAGGGTCTATGATTCAGCGGTAATGAATTGACTCAGCTTTTCGATCGCTTCGTCTTCATCTGGTCCGTCTGCTTGGATGCCTACAACTTCATTCATACCAATGGCCAAGCTCATTACACCCATTATACTTTTGGCATTGACCTGCTTTCCGCCTTTCTCCAAAAAAATCTCTGCAGAAAAACGGTTGGCTTCTTGGACAAATTTCGCTGCAGGTCTCGCTTGTAGTCCTGGATCGATTTTTACAGTAAGTTCTCTTTCAACCACTTTCATTACTCCCCTCTTCAAAAATCAGCTTATTAATACAATATTATAGCATGTTCTATTGCTTATTTAAAAGGCTTTGTTAAAGGCCGTTGTTGATATTGTGATCCGCTACCGGTGGGCGCTTTTACCCAAAGGGCATAAGGACGACATCTGCGATAAATCGCAGTGTCTTCTTTACCGCGGGCACGGCTCGAGCCTCCTCGGAAGAAAGACACTTCCTGCGGGGTCTCGAGACTCGTGCTATTCCGACGCCTAGGATGGGCTAGTGTCAACGTTGGCCACAGGACGTGGCCGGTTTTAGTTGACCCGCAGGAGTCGCCACCTTCGCTTCTCACAATTCAACAACTCAATGCAACATCATTAGAAAATCAACACTAAACCTTAACAGAGCCATTTAAAAAGAACGATACATTTTATTTATTAATTTTGCAACAGTTCACCTTTTCGTAATTTCTCTGCAAATTCATCAATTCGTTTCAGTCGATGATTGATTCCGGACTTGCTGATTTTTCCGGTTGTCGATAGTTCGCCCAATTCCTTTAAGGAAACATCTTGATGTTCCAGTCTCAGTTTAGCAACTTCCTGAAGTTTGTCAGGCAAAGATTCCAAGCCAACCGTATCTTCAATGAATTTAATGTTTTCAACTTGACGAAAGGCGGCACCGATTGTTTTATTTAAATTCGCTGTATCACAATTGACCAGGCGATTCACGGAATTACGCATATCCCGCATAATCCGAACATCTTCAAACTTCAATAAAGCTTGATTCGCTCCGATAATGATCAAAAAATCAGTAATTTTCTCTGCTTCTTTTAAATACGTGATATAGCCGTTTTTCCGTTCATGAGTCTTAGCGGATAAATCAAATTGATTCATCAAGTCACAAAGCGCTTCATTATGATCCTCATAAAATGAGAAAATTTCCATATGATATGACGATGTTTCCGGATTATTGACAGAGCCACCCGCCATAAATGCCCCTCTTAGATAGGCGCGTTTACAGCAATCTTTCTCCATAATTTCCTGGGAAATATGTCGAATAAAAGTCAGTGGCTCCTGCAAAATATTCATATCAGTCAATAGATGTTTGGCACCTTCAGATATTCGAACGATATAAACATTATTTTTCTTCAAACGCATTTTTTTCCGGACAAGCAATTCAACTGGAAGTCCGTATATATTTTTAATCAACGTATAAATCCGGCGAGCAATCGCTGCATTTTCTGTTTGAATATCCAACGTATATTTACGGTTGGAAAATGAAAGCGTACCATTCATCCGAATCAAAGCAGAGAGCTCAGACTTTTGACAGCAATGATCTGCTTCAATCGTTGTTAATTCTTTTTTTGTTTCCGATGCAAAAGACATCGCGCATTCTCCTCTATATTATCCTCATCACTATTGTACCAATTCATGCAGGATCTTGGCGATTTCATGCTCATTATGTTTCAAAGTTCCATCTTCATGTAAGTTTGCAATATTTCCCCGAACGACTTCAACACCCAATTGTTGGATAACTTCATCATCGCATAAGACCGGTTCAGCTTTTTCTTTTTCATATTCTGCGATAATCTGATTGGAAATTTCCTTATTATGAACAATGATTCGATCTAAAAAGGATTGGTTCGCATGTTGATGAATCGCTCGAATATGGTCAGAAGCTTTATAATGACTCGTTTCACCGTACTGGGTCATAATATTACACACATAAACAGAAGTTGCTTTTGTTTTATTTAACGCATCCTGAATTTTCGGTGCAATCAAGTTCGGCAAAATACTTGTGTATAAGCTACCAGGTGCAATGACGATTAATTCGGCTTGCTCAATTGCCCGGATTGCTTCTGGTAATGGCTCTACGTCATCAGTATCATAAAAGACACGTTTAATTCGCTTTCCTACTTCAGGAATTTGCGACTCCCCACGGATGACGGACCCATCTTCAAACTCCGCCTTCAAGTACATGTTTGAATTGGAGATCGGATAGATGCGCCCTTTCACATTAAACACGCGCGAAATTTCCTTGATGCCTTTATAGAAATCACCAGTGATTGATGTCATTCCAGCCAAAATTAAATTTCCAAGCGCATGACCGGATAAACCATTTCCATTTTCAAATCGATGTTGAAAAAGCTTTAATAACGTTGGCTCTACTGCAGACATCGAAGCAATTACTTTCCGTATATCACCAGGTGCAGGTATGGCGAGGTCTTCTCTCAATCGGCCCGTACTTCCTCCATCGTCAGCTACGGTAACGATTGCAGACAAATTAACCGGATACTTTCTCAATCCTCGCAGTAAAACCGGCATCCCGGTTCCTCCCCCGATGACCACAACTTTTGGGCCATTTATATCTGTCATTTTTTAACTTTTCCCCTTTTTTTATCGATATCTCTATGATACACATGTGTTGTATAATTTCTGCCTAAAATGTCACCTAACTTCTCGGATAAGGCAACCGAGCGATGCTGTCCACCCGTACAACCGATTCCAATGACCAATTGACTTTTCCCTTCGCGCACATAATGCGGCAACATGTACTCGAGTAAATCCTTCAGTTTCCTCATAAATGTTCGTGTCTCTTTCCATTTGAATACATAAGACGAAACTTCATGATTTTTACCAGTCAAATCTCTCATGGAGTCGACGTAATGAGGGTTCGGCAGGAAACGGACATCGAACACTAAATCCGCATCAATTGGAACACCATGTTTAAATCCAAACGAGACGATTTGAACGGAGAAAACTTGTTGTTTCTTCTCCTTGAAATGATCGGTAATTTTCTGTCGTAGTTCTTTGGCAGGTAGTTGATCCGTATGTAGAATGGTTTGGGCACGGCCTTTTAGCTCATCTAAAATTTGTCGTTCCTGCTTAATCCCTTCTAACGGTAATCCTTCAGGTGCCAATGGATGTGATCGCCTTGTCTCTTTATAACGGGTGACAAGCGTTTGGTCTTCTGCATCCAAAAATAATACGTGTTCCGCAATTCGATCGTCTTCAGCGAGTTGATCGAGCGTTTCGTACAACGTATCAAAAAACTCTCTGCCACGTAAATCCATGACAACAGCGAGCTTTTTATTCTCTTCTTGGTTATCCTTCATCAATTCTAAGAACTTCGGGAGTAAAGTCGGTGGTAAGTTATCGACACAAAAATATCCGAGATCTTCAAAGCTATGAACAGCTACTGTCTTTCCGGCACCAGACATTCCTGTAACGATGACTAACTCAACTTTCGACTTATCTTCCATGCGATCACCTTTTCTTCCTTTTATTTAGACGGTTGTTTTTCTATATATATTTACATAAATGGTTTGGTATGTTTAAGCGATCCGATTCTACGATTTGTGAAAGAGTTGACCGTGTTTAACTAAGTTGACCCTATCATGTATTGATCGTGCTTAAAATGTTTCCTTTCCTTCCATTATACAATGGATTGACGGATCCACCAAAGAAAATCGAACATTCTCTTAGATGATTCCGATATTCAATTAAGTATTTTTCATCAAAAAAACACAGGCAGTTTATAAAACTACCTGTGCGTGAAACAATATATTGAATAAAGGGGGTCAATATTTACTTACATTGTACCCGATAATTATTGCAACCGTGTTACAACAGCGTTAAAACCCTTTTACTTTTTATTTCTTTGCTGCACTGATCTTTTCCATTAAATCTTCAATATACGATTGAGCGCGTTGTCCCGCGATACTTCCGTCACCCGTTGCCGTGACGATTTGGCGTAGTTCTTTTTCACGAACATCACCAGCTGCAAAAATTCCTGGGATGCTTGTTTCCATATTTTCATTCGTTACAACTTGGTTTTCATCGTTTAAGATTCCGAGACCTTTAAACGGGTCACTTAATGGAAGCAATCCGATGTAAATAAATACACCATCGATTTCTTCCTCGCGCTCTTCACCCGTTTGGTTATTGACGAGAACAGCTGTTTTTACTTGGCCGTCCCCTTTGATTTCCTTCATTTCAGTGTTCCAATAAAAATCAATTTTTTCATTTTCAAAGGCACGGTCCTGAAGGATTTTTTGGGCACGTAGTTCATCCCGGCGGTGCACAATCGTTACCCGATCAGCAAAGCGCGTCAGATAGATTCCTTCCTCAACAGCAGAGTCTCCTCCGCCGACAACGAAAAGTCTTCTTTCTTTAAAGAAAGCTCCGTCACATACGGCACAATAAGAAACACCGCGTCCAGCAAACTCTTCTTCACCAGGGATTCCTAGCTTCTTGTACTCGGCACCAGTAGAAATGATGATCGAGCGTGTGCGGAACTCTTGGTCTCCTGCTTTAACGACTTTATAATCACCAAAATCTTCAACCGATTGAATATCACCATAAGCATACTCTGCACCAAATTTTTGTGCGTGTTCAAACATTTTGGTCGATAGATCCGGTCCTAATATATGATCGAAACCTGGGTAGTTTTCGACATCTTGTGTGTTAGCCACTTGGCCACCAGGCATTCCTCTTTCAAGCATCAATGTGTCCAAATTGGCACGTGACGTATAAACAGCTGCCGTCATTCCAGCAGGTCCTGCGCCAGCAATAATTACATCATACATACGTTCATCAGTCATGAATTCTCACTCCTTTTATCAAGCATCCTACTACATCATATTCCATTATTCTGCGTTCGACAAACGTTCAGCTCAAACGCTTCCGTGGATGCTTGGAGCCATCAATATTGGTTGATGAAATCCGCTAAATCCGGATGTTTTTTACAGCCTTGATCCCAAATCTGCTCAGCTTTTTTCATTTGGCCAATTTGTTTTAAAGCATAACCATACCAAAGATAATAATTCAAAAAGCCGGAAACATTCCCAGCCTGGATTTTGTGAAATCGCTGGACTGCTTCTTCGCATGCATTGACTTGAGACAGGATGACAGCTATTTTTAGCTTTTGTGAATCGTAGGTCGGATATACGTTGTTCAATGATTCAATCAGCTCATCAGCTATCGCTTGTTGATTCGTGTGGTAATAAAAATAGATCAAATTGAGTCGACTATGAAGCGAACTGGAATCTTGTTCGAACCAAGACTCTTCTAATGTGATGGCAACATCTTCTTTTCCTAGTCGAAATAGTGCATAGGCGTAATCATGCCGTGCTGGAATATATTCTGGAAATTGAACCATCATTTCTTCCAAAATTTCAATCGCTTTATCCCATTCTTGATGCTCCAAATAATAATAGGATGATTCTTGGCAAATAAAGAATTCGTCTTCCTCATCCATCTCCAACTCATCATCCAGATCTTCAAGCATTACCTGATTTATGAGCGCAATCAATTCTCTCACATCATCTGAAAACTCACCCTCAGGTGCTTCAGATAAATATTCTGTCGCATACCGCTTCGCTTCCTGAAAGAGACCTAAATGCGCATAATTATTCGCCAAAAGATAATACCCATCGACATAATTTTCATCCAATTCAACGACACGCTGCAACAATTCATTCGCTCGGTGATATTGGTGCAATTCCGTGTATAGTACCGACAACTGGCTGAGAAAAAGTGGATTATCCGGTGAACACTCGATTGCCTTCTTGATCCATTTTTCCGCACGTGAAAATTGCTTTCGTTGAAAAGCCTTCACACCATGGGAAAAATAGAACTGGCTATCCGCACGAAACGGGACCACATTTCCTTCTAAATTGTTTTTCTGCTTCATACTTGATGTTTGCATAAAGGCCTCCTACAGAACTCATCAAAATTCTCTCCTTTTAGTATAACATATACCAAATATTCACAGTAGGTATATTTAGGAAGGAGAACTTTCGGTCGGACTTTCGCGAAAAATGAATGCAACGATCTAATGAAGGCGGATGATCGTTCAAAGGGATGCGCTGAACGTTCAAAGATTTACGTTGATCGTTCAAAGGGATGCGCTGAACGTTCAAA